>JALENH010000294.1 GCA_022767895.1 Eubacterium sp. | reverse complement strand
ACTTATGTTGCCAGTGGTTCTCTTTTAGGTGTTACACTTTCGCAAACGACTTCCATTCCGATGGGCAGTATTCGCAAGGTAAGAATGTTTCCGCTTGATTTCGAAGAGTTTTTGTATGCCAACGGAATGAACGAAATTGTTATTACCTCTATGCAGAAAAAGTTTGAGCGTCTGGAGGCTCTTGACGAATCCATGCACAATAAGATGATGGATTTGTTCCGCAAGTTTTTGCTTGTGGGAGGAATGCCGGATGCTGTAAATTCATATCTTGCTGAGAAAAACGTTCAATCGGTAAGAGAAATTCAAAGTGAAATTCATGATTACTACGGCACCGACGCATCAAAATATGAGACGGAAAAGAAACTGAAAATACGGCGGATTTACGATATGATTCCCTCCAATATGGAGAATAAGAAAAAACGTGTCGTGGCACAGAATATTGAAAATAAGCGTGGCAAAACATTTAATGATTACAGTGACGAGTTTGAATATCTCATCAGTGCCGGAATTGCCTTGGATGTCCAGGCGATTTCTAATCCTGCTTTTCCCCTGATTGAAACTAGTGGGAAGAATTTACTCAAATTGTATCTGAATGATGTGGGAATCCTTACGGGGATTCTCTATGGTCACAATATCCGCGCTATACTGGATGATGAAAAGAGTATTAATCTTGGCTCGGTGTATGAAACAGTAGTGGCAAGTGAACTGATCGCACATGGACACAAGCTGTTTTACTATGATAACCGCAGCAAGGGTGAGGTGGATTATTTGTTGGATGATTATGATAGTCTTTCCGTAGTTCCCATTGAGGTGAAATCCGGCAAAGATTATACGGTTCACAGTGCTCTGAATGCGCTTACCAAGAATGAAGATTATCCGATTGAAAAGGCGTTCGTTGTATCCAATGAAAGGAGTATTAGCCGGAAGGGAAAGATAATTTACATTCCGGTTTATTATATTATGTTTTTGTAAAATTTATAAAGGTAACCGACATAAGCTTTCTTAACTGGCAATGCAGGTGAAAGTTATCAATTGATTTCTAATAGGAAATAACGTATACTAGATTAAGAAGGATGAAGAAGGGGGGCAATATATGTTTAATCAGTTGTTTGGAAATTACCTTGTGAACGAGGAAATTATTTCAGATAATAAATTGCGAGAATTATTAGAAAAAGCATCAAAACAAAGAGTTAAGCTTGGCACAATTGCAGTCGCAGAAGGATACCTGTCTCAAGAAGAGGCAGATGAGGTGAATCATCTTCAAAAAAAGAAGGACAAAAGATTTGGCGACATTGCAGTGGAGCAAGGATATTTGGAAGAAGAGCAGGTAGAGTATCTGTTAAGTCAGCAGAGCAATCCATTTATGCAGTTTATCCAGTTACTTTTTGAAGATGATCTTCTTGCACCAAATGAGTTGGAGTGGAGTCTCAATGATTTTCAGGAGCAGAATGGATTTACAGATGACGAAATGGATGCGTTGAAGCAGGATGATTTAGATGCTATTGTTAATTTGTTTGCTCTTGCTTATAAACCTTATGTTACAGACTTAGTTGGCTTGTTGCTACGAAACTTAATTCGTTTTGTTACAGATGATTTCTATATTGGTCATATTGAGCGTGTAGATGAAGTTTCCAGTAATGCTATGGTTATGCAACGTATTTTTGGTGATAATACCATATATTTAGGCGTCTTGGCGAGTGATACGGAGGATGGTTTTATTTCTTTTGCAGAGATATTTGCCAAAGAGAAATTTAAGAAAATCAATAGTTTGGTATTTGATTCTATCAATGAATTCGTAAACATGACGATGGGGTTGTTTGCAACAAATCTTTCTTATGAAAAAATTCGTATGGACATGGAGCCGCCTTGTGCATATACCAATCAGGTTGTTCAAGGAAAAGCATATATTTTACCAATGTACGTTCAAGGAATGAGGATTGATATTTATGTGGCTGTAGATAGTGATTTGATATTTGCTAAGGAACCATTGGATTTGAATATTGAGAAACGAATGGGAAATAAAGCAGATTCTTACAGTAGAGGAAATATTGTAATTGTAGATGACTCTGCATTCGCACGGAAAGTAATTCGTGGACTTCTGGAAGATGAGGGCTACACGATCGTTTCTGAAGCAACCAATGGAGAAGAAGGAATTGAGGCATATAAGAAGTATCGCCCGGATGTAATTACAATGGATATTACGATGCCGGTTATGAATGGTGTAGAGGCAGTAAAGCAGATATTCCAATTTGACAAGGATGCCAAAGTTATTATGGTAACAGCGGCAGGCCAGGAAAAAAAGGTTATTGAAGCATTACAGATGGGTGTAAAGAACTTTATCGTGAAACCATTCAAGAATGAAGATATTGTTCATGCAGTAAAGGAATGTTTTGATGAATAATGCTGTAAAGACTTGCATTTTTTGATGACTGATGATGAACAGGTCATTAAGGAACACTCAGACGTTTTGTGGTTTTGTCTGGAGCAAGGCGTGTTGGTAAGACAACGATTATGTACCAGATGATTGATAATCTGATTGATGAGGGTATCAGTCCGAAAAACATTTTGTATGTATCTTTTGACAATCCGATTGTAAAGCTCGTCGAAGCAGAGAAATCGAGTAGGTGTCCCCTACTCGATTTCTCTGCTTCTGCAACAAAAGTGGGGCCTGGAACTTTCGTTCTTCCTTTTGAAAGATTAACATGGTATAATGCTTTATGTGCGACTGGATTTGTATTGATATTATGAAAAAGAACAGATGAGGTGAGAAAGAATGAATCCATCCGTTGTGAATCAGATATTTCAAAAGGCAGTTACCTATGACAGAGGTGATGCGAAAAGAATCCAGCACTTTATAAAGGTGCATGGATTTTCCAGACAGATTGCGCTGGCGGAGAATATGCCGGAGGAGGACAGGGTGATTCTCGAAGTGGCGGCAATTTTGCACGATATTGGAATTCATGATAGTGAAGAGAAATATGGTGACTGCAATGGTAAACACCAGGAGGAAATGGGTCCTCCGGTGGCAAGGCAGCTTCTGCAGGACAGTGGATTAAGTGCTGCCGCCATTGAGCGAATCTGCTTTCTCATTGCCCACCACCATACTTATCAGAATGTGGAGGGATTGGATTATCAGATTCTTCTGGAAGCCGATTTCCTTGTAAATGCCTACGAAGATGAACTGCCGGAAGAGGCAGTGAGAACTTTCGGTGATAAGGTGTTCCGTACGGAGGCCGGAAGGAAAATGCTGGCAGAGATGTATCTGGAATAGGACAAAGGGACGAAGAAAAATGAACGAAAAAAATAATCTGACCACGGGACATGTGGGAAAAGTTATGCTGCGTTTTGTGCTGCCTTATCTGCTATCCTGCTTCATGCAGACGTTTTATGGGATGGCAGACCTTTTTGTGGTAGGGCAGTTTCATGGCTCAGAGGTGACGACGGCGGTATCGGTGGGGAGTCAGGTCATGCATATGATGACGGTTATTATTGTAGGGCTGGCCATGGGAGCTACGGTACAGATTGGCAGGGCAGTGGGAGCCGGTGACAGGAAAAAAGCGGCACAGACAATGGGGACGACGGTTGTCCTTTTTTCTGCCTTTGCCATTTTGCTTACGGCACTTTTGCTAGCGCTTACCAATCCCATCATACATGTAATGATGACACCGGAGGAGGCAGTGGCAGATACCCGGTATTATCTTCTGATTTGTTTTGCCGGAATTCCTTTTATTGTTGCCTACAATGTCATCAGCAGTGTGTTCCGGGGAATTGGGGATTCCAGAAGGCCGATGTATTTTGTGGCGGTGGCATGTGTCGTCAATATTCTTCTTGATTTTCTTTTTATTGGCGGCTTTGGAATGGGAGCTGCCGGAGCGGCACTGGCAACGATTTGTGGACAGGCTGTCAGTGTTTTGCTGGCGTTTGTGTTTATGAAAAGGAAGAATTTTGGATTTGCGGTTACCGGAAAAGAAATCCGGATTCAAAGGGAACTTTTTTGGGATATTTTGAAAGTGGGCATTCCAGTGGCCGTGCAGGATGGGTTGATTCAGGTGGCGTTTGTAGTCATTACCATAATTGCCAACAGCCGGGGACTGGTGGCGGCAACCAGTGTGGGCATTGTGGAGAAATTAATTTCTTTCCTGTTTCTGGTGCCATCCGCTTTCCTGTCGGCGATTTCTGCCATTACGGCACAGAATATGGGCGCGGGGAAACCGGAACGTGCAAGGGAATCTCTTGGTTACGGGTTACTGATTACTGTCTCCTGGGGGCTGCTTTGCAGTCTATACAACCAGTTCTTTCCGGAGACACTGGTGGGGTTCTTTACGAAAGATACGGCGGTGTTGACTGCCGGGGCATCCTATATGCGTGCCTATTCCTTTGACTGCCTCTTTGCAGCCATTCATTTCTGCTTCAGTGGATATTTCTGTGGGGAAGGTAAATCGGGAATTTCTTTTATACATAATATGATTTCCATCTTGCTGATGCGGGTGCCCGGTGCTTATCTGGCCAGTATCTATTTTCCGGAGACACTATATCCCATGGGATGGGCGGCACCTCTTGGTTCGCTTTTGTCCGCAATAATCTGTATTGGATTTTATATAAAGGAAAAAAATAGAGAACAGGAAGGAGTTTTATTGTGAAAGGAAAAGTGAAAGCATTTCTGAAGAGAAAGGATATCGAAATCTCGGCAAAGCGTTATGGGGTGGATGCTCTGGGGGCGATGGCCCAGGGATTGTTCTGTACGCTTTTAATTGGCACGATTATCAATACGTTGGGGACCCAGTTTCATATTCCTTTTTTGACGGCAGTACTGGCGGAGGTTGGCGGCACTCAGTATACGGCGGGAGGTCTGGCGATTGCTATGAGTGGTCCTGCCATGGCGGTGGCAATCGGCTATGCGTTGAAGTGCCCGCCGTTGGTCCTCTTTTCTCTGATTACAGTGGGATTTGCCTCCAATACGCTGGGAGGAGCAGGTGGACCGCTTGCCGTATTGATTATTGCCATTCTTGCTGCTGAAATAGGGAAAGCAGTAGCCGGAGAAACGAAGATTGACATTCTGGTGACGCCGCTGGTGACCATTAGTGTAGGAGTTGCTCTCTCCGCCTGGTGGGCACCGGGACTGGGGGCGGCAGCAATGAAAGTGGGCGAGCTGATTATGTGGGCTACGGGGTTGCAGCCTTTCTGGATGGGAATTCTTGTTTCCGTTTTTGTAGGAATCGCCCTTACCCTGCCGATTTCTTCTGCTGCCATTTGTGCGGCACTGGGACTTACCGGGCTGGCAGGAGGAGCTGCTCTGGCCGGCTGCTGTGCACAGATGGTGGGCTTTGCCGTAATTTCTTTCCGGGAAAACGGAGTGGGTGGACTCATCTCCCAGGGAATCGGAACTTCCATGCTTCAGATGGGGAACATTGTAAAAAATCCGCGAATCTGGATTGCGCCTATTGTCACGTCGGCTATTACAGGGCCGTTGGCTACCTGCCTTTTTCATCTGGAAATGAATGGGACACCGGTATCCTCGGGGATGGGGACCTGTGGCCTGGTAGGGCAGATTGGTGTTTATACCGGCTGGGTACAGGATGTGGCAGATGGAACGCGTTCCGCCATTACGGCTCTGGACTGGATTGGGCTAATTGCCATTTCTTTCGTGCTGCCGGCAATTCTCTGTTCGCTGATGCATATGGCGATTCGCC
>JALENH010000293.1 GCA_022767895.1 Eubacterium sp. | reverse complement strand
CCAAGATCCCCTTCCAGAAGATAAATCTCTCCGGGCATCACTTTTTTGCCAAGCTCTTTGGCAATTTCAAAGGTATTTTGTTCACTCTCACTCTGGATTCTCATTTCTTTTTCTTCTCCTTCAGAAATGCCGCCAGTTCAGCAAACCGGTCGCCACAGGATTCCTCCGTAATAATCGTTGCATATATGGCAGACGTAAAAATATATATTTCACGCTTGCGGTATACAATTTTTCGCACATTCTCCCATTTACATTCCGAAGATGCCTCGCCTTGCGTCACGGTCAATCCTTCCTCATCGATATGGCAGAACAGCGGTTCCTTCATCGCTTCCTGTGACATCTGGCGCTTCCCTTTATTCATCAGTGTCAGGGGCTGCATAACAAGAAACAGAAAAGCAATCACAAACCAGACAACCCGCTGGTTGGCATTCCACAAATCCCACCGAACAAACACGGCCACCAGGGAGGCAAGCCCAAGAAGAATTCCAAACAGTCCGGTCATCTTTGTATAATTGTAATGGAGCAGAAAACGCCCCATGGTCTTTGCATCCAATTTAAGTTCAAAATCCATCGACATACAATCTCTCCCCTCGTTTTTCGTTTACTGCGAACAGTTACAGTATAGCAAATGCGTGTTTCATTGACAAGCCTTAGGTTTTTTTATAAACTAGAAGTAAATTTATTGGAAATAGCATGGAGGAAAAAATTATGTTTGGATCACTCATTGGAAATGTGGCAGGAATTTCTTATTTTCTCGCCTTTCAGATTCTGGGAATTATACTCGCCCTGTATCTGTTTCAGAAGGAAAAATTGTGCCTGACCATACTGTACGGAAGTGTGTTGGGAAGTTTTGCACTGCACTGGCTGCCGACACTATATGCCTTTTTACTTAATTTTACTGTAAGAGCACATATCTATGCCTTTATTACCTTTGTGGCAATCGTATGGGGCGTTGCAGTCTTTAAAAAGGACCTCACTCTGCTGAACGGGAGAAAAATCAAACCGGATTTCAAAGGTGTCTTTTTAGAGAACCCGGTTTTATTTCTGTTGATTCCTTTGTTCGTATATGTCTGCATCGTCCTGTTCCGCTGTACGATTCCGTATATCGACGGTGCCATGCACAGCGGACAAAGCACTTTTGGTGATATGAATATGCATCTTGGATTTATTACAAGCATTGCCAAGCAGAAAACGTTCCCACCGGACTACTCCATTCTGCCGGGCACAAAGCTTGCCTATCCATTCCTGTCCGACAGCATTTCCTCCAGCCTCTATATCTGGGGAACCTCTCTTCGAACAGCCTATCTGGTTCCCATGCTTTTTGCTATGCTGCAGGTTTTCTTTGGAGTCTACACACTGGCGAAAAAAATCATTCAGTCCTATGGTGGCAGTTTCCGGGGCAAAAGTTTCCTCGCCGTTGCCCTGTTTTTCTTCAATGGCGGACTGGGATTTATCTATTTTATGAACCAGGGTCTTTTCAGTGAAAATTTCACACGTATTTTTACGGCTTTTTACGAGACACCAACCAACTATGTTCAGGCCAATGTACAGTGGCACAATATTATCTGCGACATGCTGATTCCTCAGCGCGCCACCCTGTTCGGATGGGCTATGCTGTTCCCGATTCTGCTTCTTCTCTGGCAGGCAGTTCAGAAAAAGAGTACATCCTATTTTGTAATAGCAGGCATAATGGCCGGTGGGCTTCCATTAATCCACACCCATTCTTTCCTGGCACTGGGTGTTCTGTGTGCCGGTTTTGTGATTCTTAATCTGATTAATAATAGCACCAAGTCCCAGAATTTCCGTTTTCCTGTGTGGGGACGGATGGTTCTTACTGCTGCCTCTTTACTCGGGCTCACCTCTATCAGCATAAAACAAATGTCAGACACACCGGTTGAGGCCAATACACTGCTTGGAATCGGCATCGCAATTGCCGCTGTTCTCATCCTGTGTATCATTGCAGCAGTATACTTCACTTTCGACAAAGAAATCATCAAACGATGGGCCATCTTTCTTGGCATCGTCCTTGTGGTGGCACTGCCAATCCTGTTTACCTTTACATTCAAACAGGCATCCGGTGACAACTTCGTCCGCGGCTTCTTCAACTGGAATAACTCCAGTCCGGACACCATGGACAATTACCTTTTGTTCTACCTGAAAAATATGGGGATCATGTTCGTCCTGCCCGTACTTGTACTTGTTTTTGGCAGCAAAAAACAGATTCAGACCATGATGCCGGCGGTATTTTTGTGGCTCATTTCCGAATTTGTCCTGTTCCAGCCAAATCCGTATGACAACAACAAGCTGATGCTTGTATCCTATTTTTTCTTCTGTGTTGCCGCCGCCGATTTTGTCTGGGATACCATCCCGGCACTATTCGAAAAATCAAAAAAGGCAGCCCGCGTCCTGCGGCCGGTGCTGGTAACCTTTGTTGCCATTGTTGGTACACTGGCAGCGGTTCTCACAATGGGACGAGAAGCAGTAGCTGATTATGAACTCTATGGTGCCGATTATATCCGCCTGTGCAAATGGGTCGAAAAGAACACAGAGCCTTCGGATATTTTCCTCACCGCCAACAACCACAACAACGCCATTGCCTCCCTCACCGGACGGAATATCGTTTGTGGTTCCGGCAGTTTTCTGTATTTCCATGGTCTCGATTATGGCCAGCAAGAAAATGATGTCCGGGAAATGTACGAAAATCCAGCAAACCGTGACGATTTGCTGGATCAGTACAATGTTTCCTATATTGTTATTGGCCCATGTGAAAATGGGAATTACTCCATACCGGATCTGCAGGCTATGGCAGAGGAATATGAAGTCGTATATAATAAAGATGGTATTGTAGTACTTGCTGTCTGACTATTTGGCTGTATACTTGAGAACACCAAATTCCCAGGACTGTTCACCCGTTTCCCCCTCCGGGGACTTACGGACAAGGAGATATAATTCCTGATTTGCTCCTACTAAAATATCATAAATATTTGCATCTGCCAGACTGTCAAAGCTGCCATTCGCACTGAGACGTGTGGCAGATGTTTTTTTGCCAAAATCACTGAAACGATATAATCCTGACAGATTGAAAGCATACATCTGCCAGTTGGTGGTATCCGTATCAAAGTACCATTCGTATTTTCGATACTCTTCCGGGATGTCATCCCCAAACTCCGAAGACAAGGTAAGTGTGTCTGAATCCAGAACACCAAACTTTTTCTTTGCCGTGGAATAGTACACAACCTCTGATTCGCCAAATCCTACTTTTTTTCCAAAGGCACTGTCCGCAATGGACTCACACACATTTGTCTGGGTGCCACTTGCCGAATCAAACCACATAGCACCTGACCCACTAAACACAAGGAAGTAAGTACCATCCTCTGTAACATGGAACTGAGTCACATCATATTCCGTGGCATAATCCACCTCCGTGCCTTCCACATCCACTTTCGTCTGTAATTTCACCTTTTGCAAAGCATTTCCATTCTCGTCAATCACCAATGCGAAATACTGACAGGGAAGCCTCTCCTCCTTCTTTGCCATAGGGTTTTGGATACCCGGTTCTGTCACTTTCAAAAGAGCATAGAGATTTCCATCATCTCCTCGTGTGATAAAGGGAATATCCACATCTTTCATTTCCTTTTCCACAATATCCATAACTGTTTTTGTCAACGCTTTACGCACACACTCTTTGGTCTGCCAGTTGCCATCGGCATTTAACGTGTATTCATAAATCGCCGCAAAACTCTCATCGTTCTCATCCGTATCCGTCACATATTGATACAGTGCCGGCTCTCCCTGAAGATTCGTCTGTAAATCTGTTACATTTAATGTATCATCTTCATACAGCAAATTTTCATCCGGCAGAGATACATAAGTTTCTTCCCGATAAGCCTTCCCGGCAGACGGGGTCGAAGTTGCTTCACTGTCACCGGATGTGCTGCCACCACATCCGGTCAAAACCAGTGCCATCATACAAAACAATGCAATCATCCGTTTCATCAATTACTACCTCCATTCTCTACAATATCATAGAAAGCTGTATTCTTTTCTTCTGTAAATCAACACTCAAAACTTTTACCTCAACAACATCTCCTACACTTACCACATCCAGGGGATGTTTTACAAACTTCTTATCGGTCAGCTTGGAAATATGTACCAGACCATCCTGATGCACACCGATATCCACAAAAGCTCCGAAATCAATAACATTGCGCACGGTACCTTTGAGAATCATTCCCTCTTTCAAATCCTTCATCTCCAGTACATCGCTGCGAAGAATCGGCTTTGGCATCTCATCACGAGGGTCACGGCCCGGTTTCTCCAGTTCCCGGATGATATCCTGCAGCGTAATTTCTCCGATTCCAAGCTGGTCAGCCAGTTTGCCGGTATCTTTGGTCATCAGCGATAATCCTGTCAGTCCCCCACGAATATCCTCCGGTTCATAACCAAGATTTTTCAACAGTCCGGTTGCTGCTTCATAGGATTCCGGGTGAACACTGGTGGCGTCCAGAGGATTTTTCCCATCCGCAATGCGCATGAATCCGGCACACTGTTCATAGGCCTTCGGTCCCAGCTTCGGCACCTTCAAAAGTTCACGCCGGCTCTGGAATCTGCCGTTTTCTTCCCTGTATGCCACAATATTTTTGGCAATTGGCTTCGATATACCGGATACATATTCCAGCAAAGATGCAGACGCCGTATTTAAATCCACCCCCACATTGTTCACGCAGTCCTCCACCACGTTGCCCAACGCCTCACTCAGTTTTTTCTGATTCATGTCATGCTGGTACTGTCCAACACCGATACTCTTGGGGTCGATTTTCACCAACTCTGCCAACGGGTCCTGCAGGCGTCTGGCAATAGACACGGCACTTCTCTGTCCCACATCAAAATTCGGAAATTCTTCGGTAGCCAGTTTGCTGGCGGAATACACGGAGGCTCCTGCCTCGTTGACAATGATGTATTGCACCGGCTTGTTGATTTCCTTCAGCATATCCACAATCACAAGTTCAGATTCCCTGGAAGCCGTTCCGTTCCCCACAGAAATCAGACTGATGTTATATTTTTCAATCATGCTTTTCACGATTTTTTTCGTCTCTGCAATTTTGTTCTGGGGCTCCGTCGGATAAACAACAATGGTATCCAAAACCTTTCCCGTCTCATCCACAACCGCCAGTTTGCATCCGGTTCGAAACGCCGGATCCCATCCCAGCACAACCCGGCCGGCAATCGGAGGCTGCATCAAAAGCTGCTGCAGATTTTTACCAAACACATGGATGGCGCCATCTTCTGCCCGCTCCGTCAGCTCATTGCGAATCTCCCGTTCAATGGCCGGCGCAATGAGACGCTTGTAACTGTCCTCTATGGTATTTTCCAGGCACTCACGGGTGTTCGGATTGTCTCTTGTAATTACCTTTTTGCCCAGATAACGTAGAATTTCCTCCTCCGGTGCCTCAATCTTCACCGTCAGTATTTTTTCTTTTTCACCACGATTAATGGCGAGAACCTGATACCCTGACAATTTGGCAACGGTACTCTCAAAGTCATAATAGTTCTCGTAAACGGTCTTCTCCTCCGGATTCTTCGCTGTGGAAGAAAGAACCCCTTTCTGCATCGTTGTCTTACGGATGGCAATGCGGTAATCGGCTTCATCTGCAATGGTCTCCGCCAGAATATCCATGGCTCCCTGAATGGCTTCCTCTACCGAAGATACTCCCTTCTCCTCATCCACATAGGCAGTCGCCTCCTCAGCAAGAGGTGTCTCTGTCATCTGAAGCAAAATGAGATTGGCCAGTCCCTCCAATCCTTTTTCCTTTGCAATCGTTGCCCTTGTACGACGCTTCGGACGATAGGGGCGGTACAAATCCTCCAACAGAACCTGTGTCTCCGCCGCCAGAATCTGAGCCTTCAGTTCCTCCGTCAGTTTTCCCTGTTCCTCAATGCTGGCAAGGACTGTTTCCTTGCGCTCTTCCAGATTGCGCAGGTAAGTCAGCCGCTCATCCAGATTACGAAGTTGTTCGTCATTCAGCGTACCGTGCTGCTCTTTCCGGTAGCGGGCGATAAAAGGTATCGTACAGCCCTCATCAATAAGCTTAATAACCGCTTCCACCTGCCATGTCTTGATTTTCAATTCTTCTGCTATTTTCTTTCCAATATCCATTTTTATCTCCATTCTTAAATCTAAAAAATCCCGAACCGATGCCTATGTACCCTGCGGCATCCGTCCGGGATTATTATAACTGATTTGCAAAGGGTGTGCAAGAAATCATTCCGTAATTGCAGCATCTGTATAGTTCCAGTCCTCTTCTTCCTCGGCTGTCACATATTCTGCATCTTTCAAAACCAGAGCATCCGTCTCTTTATCGTATTGGAAAAACGTGTGCATATAACCAATTGCACAAGAACGGTGCTCTACAACAACCGGTCTCATCAAAGCCAGCTGCGGTATGCCTGCTTTATCCGTCACAAAGTCAATGGTATAGAGTGCATAAAGATACACACTCCCCTTCTTTTTCAGCTTTCCATCCTTCCACAAGCCAACAAAATTCGCTTCTCCATAGGGTTCCTCTGTGTCCACTTGTAAATCCTTTTCTTGATAGCCACCTTCCCGAATCATGGAAATGCTCTTTTTGTAGCCAATATCCGGATATTCCAAATCCACTTTATAGTCATCTTCCAGATGGCCAGAAAAGAGGATACGATCCGGGTAATCTTCCCTCTTCTCCTTTCCCTCCATGGTAGAAAAAAGTGAAATCATTTTTCGCTTCCGGTCATCACAACGGAAAACGCCAACTTCATAGCCACGATTATAGTAATGAGAGATTACCAATTCTTGCTTGCCATCCCCTGTCAGATCCCGGCACTCAAGTTTTGTCCAATTCGAAAGATTGTGAAGGAAAAAGCCCGTCCGTGTTTTATAATAAGTACCTTTGCCATAATCCAACACGACAAGATAATCAGCCATCTTCTCTAGGTCAGCTTCCGAATCGGAATACAGCAATTCCGGATGTTCATGAACATGCAATGCCAGACAATCCGGCTTTTCTGAATCTTTACTTGTCATATGTCCTACCGCATACGAAGTCACCACAACTTCATCAGAAAACCCGAGAAAAGATAAATCTGTCATATATTTTTTGAAAACTTTTTTCTCATCCTCTTCATCGCTATTATTTTCCTCTTGCAGTTGAATGTGTACCACGTCACCATGAGTTTTTGCCGGATCCGGAATAACAATTTGATTCTCACTGCTACAGTCAAGTTCCAGCTTTATTTTCTTCCGTTCTCCCTCTTCGGATGCCGCACTGCCTGTGACCGAATCCGTTCCCGACACCTTAGGCTCCCACTTGCCACAGGCAGACAAAGCAGTCATCATAATCAAGACACCTAATAAATACAAAAGTTGTTTCACTTTTATCCCCCATTCCAAAGTTTAACTTTTGTATACTATATCACAATTGGTTTACTGCGTCAACCTATTTTCCTAATTACAGCTTCTCACTTTCTGGAGTTGTTCCTTCAATTGTTCTATTTCGGTTTGTTGTCGTTGAATTTGTTTTTCCTGCTCCCCCAGTTTGTCCTCTAAGTCCTCATTCTCTTTCTTCATCCTCTTAATAATAGATTCATTCGTCAGATTGATACTGGCAGCAATATCTTCATTCTCCCAAAAATCGCTAAACATCTCAATCAACTCCTCTCGATCACTTAACAGAAGTATAACATATTCATACACAGATTGAAAGGATTTATTTTCCTTGAGGAAAGCCTCCATCTCCATGGAGTCCTCCCCCTTTTCTTCAATTTTATCACAGGGTATACACCATTTCTACCATCAGCAGTGGTGCGTCTGGAACATGATGCAGCGGTTAGGCGAGCGGATTGATGAAGAGGAGTACCATGCTGTAAAAGAGATGCATGCCGACCAGTCACAAGGAGAAAAAATCATTCCGGTGTTGTTTGAAGAAATGGATGGTGTATGGCTTCACATGCAGGACAGCAATCATAAGAAAATGAAGAAACAGGAACTGAAAGTATTTACCATGTATGAAGGCTGGGATGAAGAGAAAGAGAAGGAAAAGAGAAGTACACTGGTAGAAAAAACGATGTTAGCGGGAATGGAACCCAGTCAGAAATTTCATGGGAAACGGGAAGCGTTAAAGAGGGCTTGTTACCATACCAAAAACGGGAGAAAAAGATTCCGGCCCCCAAAGAAGGAATCATCTATAAAAACATGGGAGTGCAGGAATCCCAGAATTGTACTGTGATCACACTGAGAATGAAACACCGGCGTATGAGATGGTCAGTCAAAGGTGCAAACAATCTGGCAAAAGTGTTATGTAGAAAAGGAAACAAAGAATTATGCAGTACAATAGAACGCTATACAGACGGATTGATTTTTACAGCACGGATGAATGAAATCATAGAGACACTAAGTGCAGCAAAAGCACCGATAACAGATGGTAAAGGGAATCCGTATGTGGACGTGCTAAGAGGTCATGTGGCACTATTAGATGCAGCAACTACAGCATCCAGAAAAGTATTCCGGGATGCGTTTATAAGATAAAGAAAAACTGAATTAAGAACGAAAGGTTTGGTGTCAGATATTCGTTGTTAATCTTTTCAAGATTCCAGTAATTCACGAAGAAAAGATTTGAAGCGAGTGCGTACAAACACGCAGGTATCAGATATGCGTTTTTTGCATATCGATACCTTTGCGCGTTTGTCAGCGGGAGCGGCGCACGAGATGCAAACTTTTCTTCGTGAATTACGGAAACTGAAAAAACACCAACGAAATTGCAAAATCCCCACATTTATTGTACACTGTTCCTAGTATAACGGTTTCTTAATAACCGGACTTTTTACGCAGGATATTTTTTTGAGTATGCTATTCTAAAAACGCAGGCGTAGCGGGCTACGCTGAGGCTTTTAGGATAGCGCAATCGGGAAAATAGACAAGTAACAAAGTCCAGTTAATTAAAAACCGTTATACTAGCACCAC
>JALENH010000282.1 GCA_022767895.1 Eubacterium sp. | reverse complement strand
CAGCTTCTTGGCACGGCATAACCCTTCCGGAACCCCGGTGGGCAGATAATGAAATGTCATGCCGCATACGGTAATCTGCTCTAAGTACAGCTTTAACAGGGCTGGGAACGCCATATCCCAGTAGGGTGCCGCCATCACAATCACATCTGCTTCCGCAAATTCTCTGGCATAGCGGAACATTTCGTCAGAAGTTTTCCCCGCTGCCAGTAATTCTTCCCTCTTCTGAAGCAGTTTCCCATCCAACGGCTTTAGCTCTTCCGTCTGAAGATTTCTCTCCACAACCTCGCCGGTAAATTTTTCCAAAACACATTGTGCCAGTTCTCTCGTCCGGGACTGCTCACCACGCACGCAGGCGTTGACAAATAAAATTTTATCCATAGTTATCCTCCGCATCACAATAATTCAAGCTGCTTCTCTTGAACTATCTTATCATTTTGGGGGAGGAAAGGCAATGGGAGAGGCTCAATAAAAAAAGAATTCCAATCAACACTTCTCAAGTCAATTGGAATTCTTTTTTATCCTATTTCGTTTTGCACTTCTTGACGGTACTCCAGGAACCATATACTTTTTTATAGCCATCTAATTTGTAAGCTCTTACTCGTACATAGTAATTCCTTTTTCTCTTTAAATTTTTCAGCGTAATGACATCTGTGTAGCTACCATATCTCTTCGTCTTTTTGCTCTTTGTGAATTTTTTATTCAAAGCATATTGAACCTCAAAACCATCTTGGCTAACTATCCATTTCCAGGATACCTTTAATTTCTTTTTACCGGATGCCTTAACCTTAAGTGAACTTATCTTTTTCGGTTTTTTTACGGTTGACTGGTTCCCGGAAGAAGTTGGTTTTGTTGTTGGTTTCGGTGTAACTGTCGGCTTACTCGTTGGTGTAGGAGATGGTTCTGCACTCGGGGCTGGGGACGGTGTTGCTTCTGCTTTTCCCCCTTCATCACTATTCTCAGGATTTTTCCCTACTGTTACCAAATTTGTCACCTGTGTTCCATCTTCGGACGTCGCAGTGATAACGGACATTCCCGCTTTTTTCGCTGTAACAATACCATCTTCTACTGTTGCAACATCTGTATTACTGCTTTCCCAAGTACAATTCACTTCTGCATCATCGTAATATACATACAAATAATCTACATCGTTCTCATACAAGAATAAATACGGCACTGACATCTGAATTTTACTTTCTGAATAATCACTAATACCATTTATCTGACATTCAGCTATACAAGATCCACTTTTCGCATATGCTCGTAAAACAGTAACTCCCTTTTTATTAATTGTAACCTCTCCACTCTCAGAAACAGATGCAATACTTTCGTCATCTGTATACCAATCCACCCCTTTCTCTGTCGCATTTTCCGGATATACAGAAGCGTTTACTTGTATCTTTTCACCTTTTATACCCACGACTGATGTTTTATCCAGATCAATTGACTCTACATCAATATCTGTAGTTGTCACCTCGACTTCACAATAATCTGCGTATTTATTATCTTTTGTACTAATAAATATCTGTGTTTTTCCAACATTATTGGCATGTAGCGTACCATCCTCTTCCACAGTGGCAATATCATCATTTAAGCTGTAAAAGTTAACACCAATGTCTGGGTTTTCGTGGCTCAGGAAATATGTGATTTTGGAATCCGAACCTCGATCCAATTTGTACTTCTCTTTCTTGACGACTAGCGCACCCTCGTCATCTTCTCCCGATGCAACCAGGAAAGATACCGCCATTGTCTCACTCATATTTTTCTCAGGTGAAACTGCCACAAATTGAAGGTAGGTATTTTTTGCAATTTCTAACTCGTTACTATATTTCTCACTAAATTCATTCGGCTCTGTACCATCTGTGGTGTAATAAATAGTTGCGCCATCTTCTGCCGACAGATGAACTTTTGTTTTTTCCGTAAACACTCCGGATTCTGTATCACAGGATGGATTGGCGGTAGTTTCCTTCCATTCATACACAGGGTATACATCCAGATTAGATTTAACCTGAATAAAACCATATGTGTTCCATCCTACAAAATTCATCTTATCAATTTCTTCATGCTCTGGTTCTTTGGCATCCTGACCATACTCAATAATCTGAGTATCCACTAACCTCTCTGCCTTGTCATAAAAATTAATGGTATAAGATTTAATTTTGTAATTAGCTTGCAACACCAAATTGTCTGTTACCTCTGTAACTTTTTCACCATCCAGTGTAGTCCAGCCCACGAAATCATAGCCCTCTATCTGTGTTTCATCCGGATAATCCAAGGCATCTCCATAGGAAAATACTTTTGTTTCTGCTTCCTTGGTTTCCCAGTTCACATAAGCAACACTATATTTATTCTTTACATACTGGGCTGTGATTTCCATATTATCTCTCACATTGGTAAACCCATAGTCCCAACCGACAAAATAGTAATGCTCCTTATCCGGGACCTTAGGGGAAGTTGCGCTGCTGCCCTCCGTAACTTCTTGTTCATCAATAATATTGCCGTCATCATCCTTAAATGTAACTGTATATACGGGTTTCGGTGCAACAATAGTTTCCAGAAATACCGGATTCTCTGCCCCTTCAATTGCAAGCGCTACTGTGTAATCTCCCGTTTTAGCACTAATAGCCTGTCTGGGAATAAATTCATACGAATAGGAACCATCTTCTCCAATGGTCATCTGCCCAACATATTCATTATTGGAATCAGAAGGTTCATCATTTTTATAAACCAATAGAGTAGCTTGCTTTCCTGCTAATTCTGAATCAAGTTTTCCCGATACTTTATAACTCTTTCCGGAATTATCCTCAATATCTTCCATTTTAGCACGATATCTGTATGTAGTTCTGGTTTCCACTTTTCTCGTGGCACTTTCCTTTACTTCGGTTGGACTCCAGGAAGTCCAGTCTTTCCAGCGATTCCAATAATATGTATAGCCTTTGGTCGCATCACGATATCTCCACTCTGTATGACTCTTTGCTCCTACATTCTGCGTAGATGCCAAAAACCAAATTTCATTTGAAAAGTTCTTACCACCAGCCGGCTTATAACCTGCATGTCCGGAATATGTTCCAATCTGAGGCAGACAATAATTCGTCTGCCAATCATATCTCGTTCCTCCCATGCTGGAGGAATATGTGTAATAATATGTCCCGGCACTACTATTCCAATATCTGTAATAATACCAGTTATATAACGTATACGCCGCTGAATCCTGAACCGATCTCGTTTCTACTTCTCGTTTGGATGTCGTATTGGTATAGGCACCATATGAATTTCTTGACCATCCACTCCATCCGCCATAGGTCCAATTGGCGTCAAGCACGGATTTATCCAATGTCCATCCGGGATTAGAACTCGTTCTGGTCGTGGTAGTTTCCTGATCCTGATGTCTATACTCCGTTCTTGACTCAATCTCATTATTGTCGTCGGGTTTTTCCTCATCCCATTCGCTCCAGTTTCTTTCAACATCGACGGATGCCACTTCTGAAATAGGAATTCCCTTCGAAAATCCATTTATGATATACAAATCGGCCTTTGTTGCTGTTCCCTCATAAGGAACATAGATTTCCATATTTTTCTTTTCTTCTGCTTTCCCTAGCGAAAATGCCTTGGATTCTGTTGAATCAAGAAGTTTTCCCTTTGAGGTTTTCAGAGAAACTAAGGCGCGGCCTTTCGTACGTGCGTTTGGATTATTCTTAATATCGTAATTAATGATATATCCGTCATCTTTAAACTCACATTTGTTCAAGGTGATTACTACCGGTAAATCATCATTTGCCCACACGTAGGTCGCCTTAATTGTAGCATTTCCCTGCACGTTTTTATAATCCTCAGAATCCCATCCGGCGAAAACATATCCCTTCTCCGCTTCCGGTGGTTCCGGTGCTGTTGCATTATCTTCAAAAAGAACGGACTCCGTCTTTATCGTCTTTCCATCCTTATCACAAAAAACGATTCTATATGTATTCCTCTTAAATTGCGCCTCTATTGTTCGATCTGAAGTTACATTACTGTATTCCCCTTTCCAACCAATAAAGGTATGCCCCTTTCGAGATATTCCGGTGGGGGCAGTTGCTGCATATCCGTATCGAACGGTCTGCTCACATAATAGATTTTCCTTTCCCTCTTTGTCATATTCCACAAATCTTACTTTACTTGGTTTATGTGCAACAATCGTCTTATTTAAAGTAGCAACATCACTATTAACGCTTCCACGCGCATATCCGGTTATTTTGTATTCGCCTTCGTTCGGCAATGCAAATGCTAACGATGTGGCATTGGCTGTATTGGTTGTCAAAGTCTTGGTATAGGAACCACCTTTGGTCTGTGTAATAGTGAGGGAATAGCCTTTTGTTGCGTTGCTATCTGCTCCCCAGCTTACTGTTACAGCGTCTCCCACAGCATAATCCTTTTTGGACGTGGTAAACGCTGGTGTATTGGGTTTTTCTGTTCCCGTTGTACGATCATTAATCCATCCGGTATAAAATCTTTTCCCATCTACATCTGCATAGATTTCCCAACTGTAAACATGTCCAGGTCGAAGTCGTACACCTAACTCCTTATTACAATCAAACCAAACATTAGCGCTAGTATAGTACTGCGCATATGCGACCATAGTTTCTTCTTTTTTCCCAATAACATTGTTGCCGTCCTTAATTTGAATTCCTACCGTTGTTATTCGTTTCTTATTTGGATTATATACTTTTGCCCTCGGGACGAGGTTGGTGTCATACTTGTCACAGGAGGTTGCCTTTACGGAAGCATTTGCTGTGACTGGCTGCGGCGCCGGTGCGGAACCACCATCCACCTGTGCATAATTTGTTGCTCTTTTAAAATAAGTAATGGAGTTAATAGAATAATTAATTCTTCCCCATCCTATTCTACACTTTTCACTTGGATATTGCACTGTATTACCTACAATACTACCACAAAGATTGCATTCTGCCAGTTTAATTGTATTTCCATTTCTTGACAGAATCACCCCCGAATGTCCATCTTTATTTACTCTTACATAATCTCCAACTGCAACATTTGCTACATCTGTACGCCTAGGTAAAGAAGATTCTCGCTGTCCAAATACTTCATAGAAAATTTTTTTAGCAAATCCCATACATTGAATGCCACCATCAAAATAGTTACAATCATATGAACCAACTCCAGCTGTCCCAGTATGTGTAGCACACGTTAGTGACGTAACCGAATTTGAAAAACTTTCATCCCTTCTTTTCATTAATTGATCACCATTATTGTTGTAATTGGTCACTCTATGATTCCAAAATGCTCCATCTGGAAATCTAGATTTTAATGAAATTAACTTACTATACACCCCTCCAGCCGCTTTTACCTCCTTTTTCGAATACATCGGAACACTTGTCAGTATCATTACAAAAACAAGTATTCTTGCAATCCAACGTCTTGCTTTTTTCATCTTCATCCTCATCATCCTTTCTTCATTTTGCTCCAAAACCCTTTATTTTTATATTCATAATTTCATTTTACCAGACTCTACTCCCAAATTGTTTTCCGGTTCCAAGTAAACTTCCTATCGAACCTAAGGCAGTCGCACTCAGCACAGCTTTTACCTTTCGTCGTTATCTTTCAATAATTTAGAACCACTCATATCCGTGGCACCAAAATTTTGGGAATCTGTTGAAAATTCGAAAATGAGATTAAGTAGTGCTGTAACCATAATGGCAACTATAATAACCTCAAATAATATGTTATCCACTTCTCCTGAAATCCAGATGCCGCTCAAAAATAGTGGTAATAGCCAAAGTGCCCCAAAAAGTTTACTTCTCCTAGCGGCCTGTTCGTCTGCTTTATTTAATGAGCGAAAGGTTGCAAACGATAAAGCAAGCAGCCCAAAAACTATCGCCAATGTAGGCGTAATCCTAGCCGAGTTGTAAGACATTGCCGGCAGTGCAATAACAAAAAGGGCCACTGCCATCAAAACACAAAAAATAAGTTGAATTTTCCCCCATACACGTTCAAATGATCTAATTCTTTCTAACATAAAAGTTTCCTCCTTTTTCATTTTGTAATATAATTATACCAACTCTAGATATTAGACTTTTTCCATTTTTTTCTATTTTCTATTGTGCTCCATGTTCTTACGCCCGACAAATACCATTTCGTGTAAGCTCGATAGGACTTGTCGGGCTTGTGCTGCAAAACAAAAAGGCAACATCATTCCTGACATTGCCTTTTTGTTTCTACAAATTTCACACAACAACCTTCCTTGCCTTCGAATACCGGCTGTATACCTTCTTTTTACTTTTTATGGTATACGTCCGGACCTTTATCTTCACTGTTGTATTTTTCTTCGCAATCCGTATCTTAAAATTTCCCTTATATCTCTTTATGGTTATCTTTTTAGAAGAAATTTTCTTGTACTTCTTTTTCCCGACTTTTGCATAAAACTCAATATATTTCCCCTGATACTTTTTCAGTTTCACCTGCAGATACCGAACTCCCGATTTCTTTTTCTTCTTTACCGTAATGACCGGAGTTGTCGCAAGATACGTACATTCTTTCTTCTGAACCGTGGAGGTCGTCTTGGTAGAAGTAATCGTAGGTTTCGAAGTGGGCGTAAGGGACGTCGGCTTTCTAGTTGGCGCCACACTCGGTGTTTCACTTGGCGTCGGTACCGTGTTTGGTGTTGCACTCGGTGTCGCTGTCGGGGTTGCACTTGGCGTTGCCGTCGGAGTCGCACTTGGGGTTGCTGTCGGTGTTGCGCTCGGCGTCACCGTCGGGGTCACGCTTGGGGTCGTTGTCGGTGTTCCTGTTGGCGTTGGCGTTGCCGTCGGAGTCGCACTTGGGGTTGCACTTGGCGTATTATTCGGATTCTCTGGTTCCTCTCCCGTAATCTCCTCATGGACGTCCGCCAAAAAGCCACAGTTTTTACACTGTTTGCCCACCATAGATTTTCCTTCGTATTCAGATATGACACATTCTTCTAACGTATGTTCTTCCTCACAATAGGGTACGAAAGAGTATCCCTGGGATGCCGCTGTGCTTTCTGCCACGGAATCCTTGTAACCATGCAGAATTACCTTTTGGGCATCAAGAACTCCGAAAGAAAGCTTCGTGACACTGGCAGGAATATGACATTCTTCCAGATTGAGCTGTTGTCTGAAAGAAGTATCAGTCAAAGTCGTCATTCCCTCCGGCAGATATGAAAATCGAAGGCTGGCACATCCCCCGTAGCCAAACAGTGGGGTTTGGTCAATATCCGTTGTATTTACAATGGAGGGCATATAAACTGCTTCCAGATGAGTACAGGAATCAAACACATTGCCGCCTGCCCGGTCCAGATTTTTTCCTAATATCGCCCACCGCAACTGCGAACATTGCCGGAACGCACTAGATCCGATATTGGTCACGTGGGACAAATCGATGGTGGTAATCCTGCTCTCGTAAAAGGCATAAAGAGATACCTCCGAGATATTTTCGGATAATCGCACATCCTTCAGTTGGGACCGGTAAAAGGCATAGCTTCCAATCACATAGACCGATGCAGGAAATTCATACTTTTCGGTTCTTTGTGGGTTCACACGGCAGAGTGTTGTTTTCTGCTTGTCGAACACAGCCCCATCTTCCTGAGTATAGCAGGTATTATTTTCCGAGATGGATATGGTGCTGAGATGGAAACAATCCAAAAAGGCATCGGCACGAAAGGATGTAACCCATTCTCCCAAATCAATTTGTTCCAGTTCATCACCAAAGGCATACTGATTCACTCCGGTAACCGGATAGAGAACACCATCCTTTTTCACAAAATCCGGCAGTACAACTTTTTGGGAATGACAGGTGTTTATCTCTGTTCCATCTCCTGCCATGGCATAGTTTGAGGTTCCACTCTTCAATTCATAAGTAATTCCCTGTGTGTCCCTGTTGGCCTCATCAAGTTCGCTGACTGTGTCGACCGGCCGTTCCGGTTCCTCCGTTTCCTCTCCCCAGAGGACAGAAACATTTTTTACATGACCGCAAATCTCACAAATATCCCCTTCATAATGTATGGTATCATTCTCCCAGTAGGTTCCATGATGCCACTGGTGATCCTCCTCGTCATGAACGACAAACTCTTTGCCAAGCTGTGCCGCAAAGGATTCGGCCGCGCTTCCCGAAGCGCCGTAAAGGATGCCGTTCCACTGTTCCTCCTGTGCAGATGCTTCTTCTGTAAAAGTTGTCACAGAGGATGGAATATAGATTTTATCCACGGTATTTCTGCCATCTATCAAACTTCGATCCATAACAGTTACACCTTCCTGAATAGAAACCTGTTCGAGAGTCCCCCATACTTTTTCCGAGGAAGTGATATTCGCCCCTGCTATGAGACAGCTGCTGCTTCCCGGCAGTCCACTGGCGCTCACACCGGACATTCCGGCGGGAAGATATATAGCATCTGCATTCAAACCATATGAGAAACTGGAAGTTGCCAGTTCCGTCCTTTCCCGAAACCGTACATTTTTCAATTGATTTGTTTCAAATGCCCAGAGACCGATTTTCCTGCAATTACGAAAGTCAGCCTCCAAAAGAGCGGAATGATTAAAAGCAGCCTGTTTGATTTCAACAACATGAGACAAATCAATGGATTGTAATAGCGAATTCCAGAATGCGTATTGCCCAATGATTTTGACACTCTCCGGAAGACAAAGAGTATGATTTAGAATAAGACCCTGGGGACAGCAAACCACCGTACTCTTACTGCTGTCATACACAATTCCTTCTTCCGCTGTATAATACGGATTAAGTGGTGACACCTGAATTTCGCATAATTTTTTTGCAAGCACCCCGGAAGTCACAATTTTTTTGACAGCCTTCCCCAGATATAATTTTTTACATCCACTATTTTGTATGGAACTCATACTAAAGGATGACACAAAATCTCCCACAACCAGAGAAGTAACATACAGACAGTCTTTCAATGCAGTACTGGAAATGCCCGTTACAGTATACTTTACACCATCCATTTCTACCTTTTCCGGAATCCGTATTTCTCCCTCACTCAATATTTCCTGACCGGACACTGTCGCTGTTTGGGTTCTGCTGTTTAACGTATAAACAAGCCCCTGTTCATCCACTTTGTTTTCATCCAAAGAAAAAATCGTCTCTTCAGACGCCTGTTGTTCAACCGCTTTTGTTTTCTGATTTGGCTCCACGGACAGTATCGTTTGTCCACAATAAGAGAAAGCAAGGGAAAATACCAAAAGCCATGCCGTTCTCCTCTTTATCTTATTCATGTCATCACCTACCCCCTTTCAAAAAGAGGGAAGGTCACCTATGATTACTACTACTCACCATCACAGTTTCCTTCCCTCATTTACTATTCATTTCCTAGCAGTTAATTTCCGCTGTCATTCCCAGCAAATCCTTATTTTCCGCAAGAATCGGATTCACTACATCCTCCACAAATTCCTTCACCTGACTCGGTGCACGACCGACATACTTCGACGGATCCATGGTCTTCTGCAGTTCTTCCAACGTCATCGGGAAAGCGTCGTCTGCTGCAATCAGCTCCAGAAGATTGTTATCCAGTCCTCGTTCCTTGACATTTCTTCCTGCCTCCATGGACAATTCACGAATCTTCTCGTGAAGTTCCTGCCGGTTGCCACCTGCCTTCACGGCATCCATCATAATATTTTCCGTCGCCATGAATGGAAGTTCGGACATGAGACGTTTGGTGATTACTTTATCATATACAACCAGACCGTCTGCCACGTTCATGAACAAATCCAGAATACCATCAATCGTCAGGAAGCCTTCGGCTACGCTGAGACGCTTGTTGGCAGAGTCATCCAGTGTTCTCTCAAACCACTGGGTCGCCGATGTAATAGCCGGATTCAGGGCGTCAATCATGACGTAGCGGGACAGAGACGCAATACGCTCACTGCGCATCGGATTTCTCTTGTATGCCATGGCAGATGAACCAATCTGGCTCTTCTCAAATGGCTCCTCCACTTCCTTCAGATGCTGAAGAAGACGAATATCATTGGAAAATTTGTGGGCACTGGCTGCGATCCCCGCCAGAACATTGACAACACGAGTATCCAGTTTCCGGGAGTAGGTCTGTCCGGATACCGGGAAGCAGGCATCAAAGCCCATTTTTTTCGCAATCAGCTTGTCCGCTTCTTTACACTTCGTCTCATCGCCGTCAAACAACTCCAAAAAACTTGCCTGGGTACCGGTGGTACCCTTGGAGCCGAGAAGTTTCATATGAGACAGTACGTGATCCAAATCCTCCAGATCCATCACCAGTTCCTGAATCCACAGCGTCGCTCTCTTGCCCACGGTAGTCGGCTGCGCCGGCTGGAAATGGGTAAAGGCAAGGGTCGGAAGATCCTTGTATTTCATGGCGAAGTCAGAAAGAATGGAAATTACATTCACCAGTTTTTTCTTTACCAGCTTCAGGGCTTCTGTCATGATGATAACATCCGTATTGTCCCCCACATAACAGGAGGTGGCTCCCAGATGAATGATGCCGGCAGCCTTCGGACATTGTTGACCATAGGCATATACATGGCTCATTACATC
>JALENH010000215.1 GCA_022767895.1 Eubacterium sp. | reverse complement strand
AAAGAAGTTTGTTACCCACATCCACTTTATACTTACTGTAGGCCACAGAAGACAAAATATTGGCAAATGTATATAAAAATTCTGCCGCGTCATTCACTTCCTGCTTTTTTACAATCTTCACATCACCAATTGCTTTTTTATATTCTTCCGGATTGATTCCCAATTCTTCCGCAATAGCCTCAATCCGTTCCAGATTGGGCCGTTCGGTCAAAACCTGACCACCTATAAAGCAGCCAACCATTCTACCGTCCGCCATGATTGGTGCTGCATAATCCATCAGCCCGGCATGACACTCGTAGGCACATGCATGTCCATTAAAAAGTGCCTCCTCTGCCCCTCTCCGGTCACACTGCTGGCATCGTTTCTCCCCAAGTTCCGACTGTCTGGTATATTTCGTACAAAATTCCGTAAAATTGGAACCCTGCGTCACGGCAACCCCTTCTGCATCGGTCGTCAGCGCAGCCATCCCTGTCATTTGGGAAAATGAATCCTGGATTTTCTGAAGAACATTGACATCAATCAAATCCGTAATGGTCACATCCGGTTCTGCCTGTTCTTTTCCTTCCTCTTCCTGAAGCTCATGTAACAATTTTTCAAACTCCTGCTGAGGCAGTGGTTTGGAAAAATAGAACCCCTGCACATAATCACAGCCATGCCTGCCCAGATATTCCAACTGTTCCAGTGTCTCGACACCTTCTGCTATGACCCGGGCTCCGATATGGTGAGACATATCAATAATGGAATGGATAATACTTTTAATCTTACTGTCCTTGCCAATTCGGCGAGTGAATTCCATATCCAGTTTGATAATATCAAAATTGTACTCACATATGGTGCTAAAAGAGGAATATCCGCTCCCAAAATCATCCAAAAGCACAATGGCTCCTATTTTTCGAAGTTCCTCAATTACATTTCCCTCACGATTGGAAAGTGCTGCATAAGATGTCTCCGTCACTTCCAGTCTTACCTTGACGGCATTTTCTTCC
Source organism: Eubacterium sp. (assembly GCA_022767895.1). Lineage (GTDB taxonomy): Bacteria > Bacillota > Clostridia > Lachnospirales > Lachnospiraceae > Eubacterium_F. The sequence continues at coordinate 1,495 of JALENH010000215.1, read as the reverse complement.
CCTTCCATAACAAGTCCCCGGATATACGTCATCAATTCCTCATCATAAAAATCCATCCATGACAGATTGACAGAAATCGGCACAACACTCTCTCCGACCGCAATCCGTTTTCTCACAAACTCTGCGACAGATTTTACCACAAAATAGTCAACCTTTGTTACATATCCCGTTTCCTCCAGCACCGGAATAAACGCCCCCGGCGATATCATTCCCCGTTCCGGATGAATCCATCGCACTAGAGCCTCTGCCGAAACAATGCGTTTGGTCCGTGTATCATAAATTGGCTGATAATACACCTGAAATTCTTCATTTTGCAACGCTTCTATAAGATTGCCCCGAATTTCTGTCCCTGTCAAATAATTATCAATCATACTATCTGAAAAAACCGCATAAGGCTTCAGGTACTCATCCACAATATACCCTTTGGCAAGCTTGGCACAATCACACATCATATTGACTTCCATATCCTTGTCTTCTACCAAATAAACACCACATTTGATATAGATGGTGATTTTTTTATCGTTTCTTACGAATGTCTCCTGACATAGTTTGGGCAGCAAATCGTAATCCAGATTATCCTGCTCCACAAGGCAGACATAATGATCCCCCTCTGTCCGGGCAATCTTCAGCGGAGACAGCACAGAGCCCTTTAAATGTTGATAAACCAGCCGCAAAACATCATCGCCACCATCTGTCCCAAACATTTCATTTATTGCCTTAAATCCAACTATATTAAAAAACAGGACAGCAAAACGGCAATCCTCATCGGCACGTTCCATAATCTCAGTAACCTGCCGTATAAAGCCCTGCCTGTTTATGCCTCCTGTAAGCATATCCCGCTCTTCCAAATCTCTGGCATAGCGCTCGTGAATGTCTTTGATGTAGAGAAGGGCTGTCTGTCTGTCAGTTGTATATTCGTGACTGGGCACCAGTTCCATGGACACCCAGCGAAATTCATCTTTTACCTTCCTCCGGTAATGACAGCACACATACTCGTCCCCATCCGAAAAAAACTGGCGCAAATTGTCCAATTCCGTAAAACTCAAATATTTCTCCCGGTCATCAATATGTACCTGATTGGAATAGGCAATTCCCTTAAGTACATCCGAGGCCTTTCCAATCGAGTCCGTTGTGTCATCATCTGTCTTTATGATTTCATACATATCATTCGTCAAATCAACCCATAAAATCTGGTAATATATACTTGATAATGACTGTAATGCCTCTTCCTCATTTTGATTTTTCTTCTGCATACACCACACTCCCCAAAAAAAAATGAAACCTCTCCTTTTGTATTTTAACATGGGACGAAAAAATTGGCAACTAAAAAAGGACTGTCCAATGGACAGCCCCGTCATATACTGGGCTAGCTGGATTCGAACCAGCGAATGTAGGAGTCAAAGTCCTATGCCTTACCCCTTGGCGATAGCCCAACATCCCAAAAGGGAAGGGTGGGTAATGGGATTCGAACCCACGGCCTTCAGAGCCACAATCT
>JALENH010000208.1 GCA_022767895.1 Eubacterium sp. | reverse complement strand
GAAATTAATATAGGGTTAATTTTGTAAAATAGGGTACAAAAAAACTCCTGAACTAAATTCAGGAGTTCTAAACAGCGCTACAAGGATTCGAACCTTGAAATGCTGGAGTCAGAGTCCAGTGCCTTACCATTTGGCGATAGCCCAATCATAACCACAAGCGCTATTATACATGAATCATTTTCAGAATGCAAGTAAAATTTTCATTTTTTTCAAATTTTTTTTACTTCTATTTCCATTGATTATTTTCCCCCCCTATTGTACAATAGAACTATCAAAATAAAGGAGGTATTTTTTTACATGACACGTTTTACATTACCACGGGATTTGTACCATGGAAAAGGGGCTTTAGAGGCATTGAAAACCTTTCAGGGAAAACGCGCCATCATCTGTGTTGGCGGCGGTTCCATGAAACGCAACGGCTTTCTTGACAAGGCTGCTGATTATCTGAAAGAAGCGGGAATGGAAGTAACTATTTTTGAAGGAATTGAGCCAGACCCATCGGTAGAGACAGTTATGAGGGGTGCTGCTGTTATGCAGGAATTTCAGCCGGACTGGATCGTCGCTATGGGAGGCGGTTCACCGATTGATGCAGCAAAGGCTATGTGGATTAAGTACGAATATCCGGAAACAACCTTTGAGGATATGTGTAAAGTATTCGGTTTACCAAAACTCCGCACGAAAGCGAAATTCTGTGCGATTTCTTCTACGTCGGGAACGGCTACCGAAGTTACTGCATTTTCCATTATTACCGATTATCAGAAGGGAATTAAATATCCAATCGCCGATTTCGAGATTACACCGGATGTGGCAATTGTCGACCCTGATCTGGCAGCCACGATGCCACAGAAACTGGCAGCCCACACTGGTATGGATGCTATGACTCATGCCATAGAAGCATATGTGTCCACTGCCAACTGCGACTACACCGACCCACTGGCATTGCACGCCATCAAGATGATCCAGAACGATCTGGTCGCTTCTTACAATGGGGACGCCGAGAGCCGCAGCCGCATGCACAACGCCCAGTGTCTTGCCGGCATGGCATTCTCCAATGCGTTGCTCGGTATCGTTCACTCCATGGCACACAAGACTGGTGCTGCTTTTGAGGGCGGACATATCATTCACGGCGCTGCCAATGCCATGTACTTACCTAAAGTCATTAAGTTCAACAGCAAGGATGCCACAGCGGCTGCCCGCTACGCAGAAATCGCTGACTTTATGAATCTCGGTGGTAACACACAGGAGGAAAAGATTGATCTTCTCATCGCTTATTTGCGCAAGATGAACGACGACCTGAACATTCCTCACAGCATCAACCATTACGGTGCTGATGGACTTCCGGCAGAGACCGGATTCGTTCCGGAGGATGTATTCCTCGCCAAGCTTCCTGATATCGCAGCCAATGCTCTGTTGGATGCCTGCACAGGCTCCAACCCAAGACAACCATCCCAGGAAGAGATGGAAAAACTGTTGAAATGCTGCTACTATGACACGGAAGTTGATTTCTAAGAAACAGAAAATTGAAATTTAAAAAACCCCCGCTTCGGATTCTGTCCGTGGCGGGGGTTTTTTAAAATCAGAATTAGCTCTTTTCTCTCTTGTATGAGGATTCCTCATGAACCATCATAGGTTCTTCTTTCGCAATCTGTCGAATATATTCAACCGGCTGCTCTGTACACTGACTGATAAATTCCAGCGGCTGGTTCATGGACAACATTTTCCGTATGATGGAATTTTTACCTTCCCGTAATCCATCTTCATGGCCCTCTCGCAATCCGTCCTCGCGGCCCTCTTTTCTGCCTTCCTCAAAAAATTCATGAGAATTGTAATATTTCATATGACTTCCATCCTTTCTGCAAGCGTTTACACTGCTTATAATGTGAGGAAAACGAATATCCTCATTTTCAGTTGTCGTTTCTTTTATGTAGCGGAGCAAATGATCCAGCTCGCTGTCATCTCCGAGTGGAATTTCCAGATTGATGTATATTTCATGGACGCCATTGCCCACGGAATACCGGGAGGTTAGTTGCCCATCCAGCTCACGTACCGAACGGAATACTTCATAGATCGTCCGGCCACCTCCAATAAAATCACTCATAGTAATAAATATGTGATATATGTCCGGCAGCTCCCGGAATTTCTGCCCCTTCTTCAAGATGTGGGTGTCCATACTTCCGTTACAGTACCGGACACGCCGCAGATGGTCGTCGTCATTCTCAATCTGGAACTCCACATGAATAGGTTCCTTGGTCTCTGTTTCAGCAACGATATCCAATACAACACTGCGAAACTGCAGATTGGAAATATCATACTGTGGCGTCACTCCGGTTACGGTAAATCCCTTGCCCAAAATAATCCTCACCATATCCTGACAGGCATCCCGGTCGCTGAATACGACCCGCGAAAAAAGATCGCTGATGAGATTCATCTTTTGGGGTAAATCCTGAAAAAGTGTTTTGTCCATACTTCCTCCATTTCTGTGGAATGAGTTCCACGGTGAGGCAAGAGAAACACTTCATACGGTCAACTCCTGCCCGGTTTTCTACATCTATTGTTTCTTTGGAATCAAGCAAGAGTTTTTTCTGTGAACTAAATTAG
>JALENH010000195.1 GCA_022767895.1 Eubacterium sp. | reverse complement strand
ATGGTGTAGTGGGACGGCGGATTGCCCAGGATTTACGTGGGCGTTGTCTATCCATGACTGCATATGACAAGTGTCCGCAGATTCTTCAGGCAGCACAGGCAGAGGGAATACATACGATTAGTCAGATTGACCGGTCCTGCTTTGGAAGAAATACGGTCCTTATTGGTAATACGGGTTGTCAGGCTTTTACCAAAGAGATGCTGACGGAGTTTTTCCGTGGTGAGGCAGAAAACCTGTATCTTGCCAGTAGTTCCTCTCAGGACGAAGAATTCCGCGTATATCTGGATATGCTGCGGGGCGAGAAAGAATTTCCGCAGGGGGCAGTATTGGTTTCCTGCCAGGAAAATGATTATGTAAATGAAGCCTGCTTTGATTTTTACGGCGAGAAAAAGAAAATATATCTGGTGGCCAAAGGGCTTCCGGTGAATTTTTACCGGAAGGATGTCATCAGTCTTACGAATAGTGTAATTGATCTTGTGTTTGCAGAAATGCTTTCCATGGGAGAGGAACTGTGCTCTCGTGAGGATATGGAGCAGCGACTCTATCTCTATGGAGAGGATACCGCCTTTTTCCAATCTTTTTCCGAAGAGGTGCTGATACGGGCATGGCTGAAACAGTATGGTTATTACGAAGAGGAAGATATCAAAGCTTTGATGGATAAACATCCGGAGACAGAACTTCTGCGCCGCATGACGAGAGACAGGATAAACTAGCGGAGGTACACCTATGGAGCAGAAAATAGTGAAAAATACATTTTTTAAGTTTTTCTTTCCGGCACTGGCCAGTTCTTTAATGCTGTCAGTCATTTCCATGACAGATTTGATGATTGCCGGGAACTTTGTGGGAGAAACCGCGTTGACGACAATCAGTCTGGCACTGCCTGTGATAATCTATGTACAGATTGTTACGGCATTGTTTGGACTGGGTGGCGCCATTGTGCTGTCCACCTGTATGGGAGAGGGAAAACGGGAGGAATGTAACCGGATTTTTACCATTTCCACTGTGTCCACTCTCGTGATATCCATTGTGAGCCTGATTCTGGGACTACTTTTTCTGGAACCGCTGATTTTATTGTTAGGTGGGAGCCAGGGACCTGTGATGGAACAGGCAAAATTGTACATAGGAACTCTGTTTTGCGGCATGCCGTTTTTGATGCTTTCTCCAGTGATGGCAATTTTTCTGCGAAATGACAATGAACAGAAATATGCCATGTTTTGTGTAGTGGCAGCCGGTGTGGGGAACATTCTTTTTTCCATTCTTTTTGTGACGGTATTCCGGGGAGGAATTTTGGGAATTGCACTGGGAACCGTGGTGGCTGAACTGGTATGCTGCCTTTTGGCGGGAATTCGTCTTTTCAATAAAAAAAGAATGTTTCATCTGGTGAGGACAAAGCCGGATGGAAGGATTTTTTTGTCAATTATTAAACCGGGCCTTACTTTGACCGCTATTTTTCTTTCTCAGATTTTACTAACGATTGTGGTGAATCATGTTCTCTGTGATTACGGAGGAAGCCGGGGAATGGCAGTCTATGCGGTGATAAAATACCTCATAAATTTCCTGTTTGCTATGTACGATGGTGTAACGGGAGCCATTCAGCCAATGATTGGAATTTATTATGGAGAGAAAGAGGAAAACAATATCCGTTATACGGTGCGTTATGGGTTCGGGGTAATGTTTGTGATTGCAGCTGCTATGATGCTTGTGATGGAATTGCTGGGCGGGCTACTCTGCGGTCTGTTCCATGTACAGACTGAGCAGCTGATTGACATGACTGTTCAGGCTATGCGAATTTTGGGTATTTATTGTCTGTCAACAGCAGTAATGACCTTTATGAATGCTTTTTACCGCTGTACGGGAAAGGAAAAGATTTCTTTCGGGATTAGTCTTCTCGACAATCTGGTTTTCCCGATTGCGTTTGTCCTGTTGTTTGCCAAAGGATTGAGATGGGGAACAACAGGGGTCTGGATAGGATTGCTTGTGGCGGGGTACGCAACTATGATTGTGTGGCTACTCTATGTATTGATGAAAAAACAGGGATTGTTGTTCCTGAAACCGGAGCAGTTCCGAAGACCGGATGGGGAATTTCACGAAATATATTCACTGAAGTTACAAAATATGGAGACCATGATGGCAGATGTGACTGCCTACTGTGATGAGAGAAAGGTTACAGGTAGAAAAAAATATTTTATTCATCTGGTCATTGAGGAATTGGTGCTTAACGTTGTATCCATGTCGAAGGATCGTATGAAATCCTCCCACTATGTGGATATTCGAATTACCCCGATGGGAGAGGAAGGCACCCAGCTTCGAATCCGGGATAATCTGGTTCAGTTCAATCCTGCTGATGTGTCGGAAGGGGATGCCTTTCAAACGGCGGCAGAAATGTCACAGGAGGAGGACCGTGTGTCTGAACTGCACGGGATCAACACATTGGGAATTGGTATGGTGAAAAAGATAGCAAAGGACTACAGCTACCGAAGAACCATCGGATACAACAGCTTTATGGTTATTATCTAAAAAAGGAGGATATGATGAAAGACATTTTTAGTGTATTTACGAAGAAAAAGTGGATAGGAAGAATGATACTGGCAGGTGTTCTTTTCCTTGTCTGCGCGGCTCCCTTTAAAATGATGATGTCATTGATACCGGGGGCCACCGAGGTGCGGCCGGCCAATATGCTTCCGGTGGTATTCGGTATTTTGTGGGGACCAGCCGGGGCATGGGGCATCGCTATCGCCAATGCTGTTTCGGACATTGTGGCTTCTGGTTCTCCTGCAATCATATGGGTTCCGGGGCTTATAATAAACTTTTTCTATGCGTATCTGCCTTATAAGATGTGGTACAGCATTGATTTTGGGAATAACGGAATTATCAAACCCCGACTGGGTACAGTCTCTGATATTTTAAAATTTATCTGGATTTGTTTTGTAGATTCGTTGGTGACAACGGTGCTGTTAGCCCTGCTGTTTGAATGCCTTGGCTTCCAGTCCTACAGTTCGTCCATGATTCTTCTGTTCTTTAACAATTTCGACTTTGCAGTTGTGCTGGGTATCCCAGTGATTTTGTTATTCACCAGTAGACGGGAAGCGCAGTTCTGGGTTCCACCCATGCGTACAATGACTGTGGATGAAAATAAAAAGGAACAATTGAAAACCGAACAAAAACGATTTTCTGTTTTTGACATCCTTTTAGGCGTGGTTATCGCTTTTGGCGTGGGCTATTATATCTACTCTTTGGTGACGGGGAATTCTTTAGAGAGTACTCTGGGCTGGACCTTGTTGATTGGATTCCTTCTGGCTGAAGTAATCTATATCTGGAAGCCTGTCGGGGTGTATCGGCAGACTATTTTCCTACTGAATATCCGCGAGATGTCCATCCGTGCCAAGTTTATTTTGGGATTCCTTATGGTATCTGTTTTGTGTGTCCTTCTGACAGGAGCTACGGCATATGTTTCCCTGCACAACCATATAGAATCGCTAAAGGACCTTTGGGAATACATCTACATCGTAGTTGGATTTGCTCTCAATATTTTATTTATCGTTTCCATCCTCTTTCTGCGTTACGTGGAGAAGAAAATTACCAGCCCACTGGCAATGCTGGCGGTACAGGTCAAAAATTTTGCAGGA
>JALENH010000188.1 GCA_022767895.1 Eubacterium sp. | reverse complement strand
ATCTTTCCGGGTTATCATGCCAAAGCTTTTCGGCTCTAATCCAATCCCAAACCCGGTAGCTTTCATATAGCTTTCCTTTAAAGTCCAAAGACGAAAAAACATTTCTGTTGTTCCATGTTCCGTTCCAAACCATATATTCGGTCAAGCTCGTATTCCGTCATAACATACTCTGCAAGCCTACGATTCAACACTGCCTTTTTTTCCACATCGCACCCAACCTCTTTTTCCGCAATGGCACACATTACCATTCCTTCTGAATGGGATAAATTGAAATGTAAGCTCTCTTCTCCTACAAGATAAGGTTTCCCATTTGACGTAATATCAAAGGACGGTTCCCGGACATTTTCCATCTGTAAAGCGTACTGTAGCAATGCACCCGCTGCCACAGAAAGCCTTTTGTCCTTTTCAAACCGAAACCGGTCTGCTTTGGCACGTCTTGAAACATCTAAGCCTGTATATAATCTTCTGTATAATTGTTCATCCTTTAGCACCGTTGCATCCGCTGTGTATACTTTAACCAAGTTCTTCAAAGCCTAATTCCTTTCTTCCTTCTTGCTTTACCTTTCATTGGACATCCCGAACCTACAACGACAAATCTCTCTTGGTGAAATAAACTCCCCCCACCGTCGAAAGCACAACACTAATCAGAAGCAGGATGACACAAGGCAACACCGCCTCAGAATTTCCTGCAATAAGCTTATCTGCCGGAAGCAAGGAATAAATGGAAGCATACTTAAAAAACTTCAACTCCTCTCCCATGTTTCCCATCATATTGAAAAAGAAAAACAAAATCGGGACACCGGCACCCAACACATAGAAATACTTTGCGTCACTGAAAAGGCAGGCTGCAAGAAAAGTAATGCTTGCCACTGCAAACCAGAGCATAAGGGTTCCCGCATTCAGGCAGAGATATTTTCCGATTGCAAGTTCACCCGGAAACATGGCATTTGCTGACAGAATCCCCACGGCGGATATGCACGACATCAAGATAAAAAGCCAGATATAAAGGGATAAAAGCTGCGTTATAATAATCTTCCCCCGGGAATTCGGTGTTGCCAGGATTCCCGCCATAGAACCATTATCAATGAATCCCATCACGAGCTTATTTACGGCTATAATAATGAAAATCAGAGGGAAGAGAAGCATAATAAAGCCATACAGATAAATCTGTATCCACTCGATGAGCGAAGCTGCCACGCCAGTCATACCAACCGCCGCCATCATTTGCGGCAGTGCTTCCTGATATCCCTGCAACATTTCTGCCAGTTCCGGATTATACATATAAATGATTACTGTGGTATACATCACCAAAAAAGCAAATATAATAATAAATGGTACCAGACATGCTTTGAAATTATGCTTTAACATTGAAATACTAAGCATCTGTCTCCTCCCCCTTTCCGTAGTAATGCAGAAATACATCCTCCAAACTCTGGGTAGCAATCTGCAAATCTACCGGCTCATATTCTGCCAGTATTTTCAGACTCTCCGCAACATTGTTATTTACCAAGACTTTCACAACTGCCCCCTCTCTGGATTGCACCATGAGTTCCGACTGGTTGGATAACCGGACTGCCTGTTCCTCATTCGAGAGAGTAACCGTGTATACCTGATTGCGTATTTGGGAGAGCTCCGTCATATCCACCGTATCCACAATTTCCCCCTGACGGATAATGGCAGTACGGTCACAGGTTCGTTCCACCTCTTCAAAGATGTGGGAAGACATCAGGATTGTAGTTCCCTTCCTCTTTTCCTCCAAAATCAAATCCACAAAACGGTTCTGCATCAACGGGTCCAGCCCGCTGGTAGGCTCATCCAAGATAACAACCTTAGGCGAATCCATAAATGCTGTCACCAAAGCAATCTTCTGCTTCATTCCCTTAGACATTTTTCGGATTTTCCCTGCGGGATTTAGTTCAAACATATCAATAAGTTCTTTCATCCGGGTATTATCCCTCATCCCTCTTAACTGCGCAATGAAGTGAATATACTCCATTCCTTTCATGTTCTCCACAAAGGCAATCTCACCTGCCAGATAGCCAATGTGCTTATGAATCTGTGCTGCCTGTCGGAAACAGTCCATGCCCAACATCCGGAGGGTACCCTTCTGAGGTTTTACAAATCCCAAGAGCTGGCGTATGGTGGTACTTTTTCCCGCTCCGTTTGGCCCCAGATATCCAAACACCTCTCCTTCCTTCACAGAAAAGCTAATGTCAAACACACCTCTTCCCTGTCCAAAATCTTTTGTCACATTTTGAATCTCAATCGGATGCATAATCTCTCTCCCCTTCCTTAAACTGCACTAACATCTTATTCAGATTTTTGGTATCAATATCCCGCTTGATTTTATTAATCAGATATACACACCAGTAGGCAAACACAAAAAACAGAAAAAACAACACGGTTGCCAGTATATTTTTATCAAACCATCCAAACAGATAAGAGGCTCCCGTATAAATGCCACTACAAAGCAAGGTTTTCAAGAACTCTGTGCCTCCAAACTTCTCTGCCTCATCAAAGTTATTCAGGCAATAAATTTGCAGATATCCCATCAGGTATGTGGATGCTATCATTTCACACAAGTAAAAAACACTC
>JALENH010000178.1 GCA_022767895.1 Eubacterium sp. | reverse complement strand
CGAGATTTCTACAAAGCAACGAAAACTGAAGATTACAAGACAATTCAGAAAGCAGATACTCCTACCGAAATTGTTATGGACTTGTCTGGCGTGACAAAGCCAAAAGACTTCTATGCTGTTTTGTTTAAGTATAACGCTCATGTAGAGAGTGGTAGTTTTGAAGGCGGTCCAGTAAGATTTAAGGTACATTCCATTAAACTTATTGCGAGAGCAGGAGCAACACCAACACCGACGAATAAACCGACGGCGACACCGACAAATAAACCGACGGCGACACCGACGAATAAACCGACGGCGACAGCGACGAATAAACCGACAGCGACAGCGACGAATAAACCGACGGCGACACCGACGAATAAACCGACGGCGACACCGACAAATAAACCGACGGCGACAGCAACTCCGGTATCAGAATCGTTGCTTAAAAATAATTGTAACACAATGACAAATATAGGAAAGTATGCAGGTGCGATTTCCAGCCCCTTTGATGGGGTGGCATTGTATGGAAATGGAGATGGCTGTACCACTTCATATTCGTTCAGTGGAACCAATAAGAAGTATCGTATTGTGGTAAAAGGTGCTTCCAATAATTCTACGACGGCAAGTGCATCTGTCTATGTAGGTGGAACAAAGAGAGGAAGTGTATCGTTCACCGGAACAGAATTGCAGTCACAGAGTGTGGATTTCAAATTGCTGGAAGAAACCGGCGAATTGGAGATCAAATTCCTGTTAGAGACGGACAATGGTAACAACGATACTTATTTGAACAGCTTTGAATTGATTTATCTCGGTGATATTCCGGAACCTCCGGCGGCACCGGTGCCGGTGGGAGGAGCTGCCTATACAGGAGCATACCGTAACATGTTTAAGGAAGCAGGATACTCGGAAGCTGAGATTACAGAAAAAGTAAATACTGCATGGCAGAAGCTATTTTATGGCACAGAGGACGAGCGGATTTTCTATCCGGTGGGAGATGATATGGCTTATATTTACACGGCAGATACTAATGATGTTCGTTCTGAGGGTATGTCCTATGGCATGATGATTTGTGTTCAGATGGATAAACAGGAGGAATTTAATAAGCTGTGGAAATGGGCAAAGACTTATATGCAACATACCAGTGGTGAGTTTAAGGGGTACTTTGCATGGAAATGCAGCACTAGTGGAGGCAAGATGGAGAATACGCCGGCATCGGATGGAGAGGAATATTTTGCAACGGCACTCTTGTTTGCCTCAGCCAGATGGGGCGATGGGGAAGGTATTTATGATTATAATGCCGAAGCCCAACAGCTTCTGAATGACATGTATTATCACGATAATGGCAGTGTAACGGTAAACAGTATGTTCAACTCCACATATAAAATGCCGGTATTCTGCCCAATTGGAAGTGCGATGCTTCATACGGATCCTTCCTATCATTTGCCAGCTTTCTATGAAGTATGGGCACTGTGTGCCAATGAGCACAATGATTTTTGGAGCGAGGCTGCAGAGGCCAGCCGGCAGCATTTCAAGGATGCAACCAATGAAACTACTGGTCTGGGACCGGACTATTCCAATTTTGATGGAACACCGACAGGTGGCAATCATGCGGACTTCCGGTATGATGCATGGAGAATTGCCGGGAATATTGCCTGCGATTATGCTTGGTGGGGGAAAGACAGCTGGGCAACGACACATGCGGACAGAATTCAAGGATTTTTCGCTGAAAAAGGTGTGGAGGATTATGGAAACCAGTGGTCGTTAGATGGCAAGCAACTGGATCCTGATCATTCGCCGGGATTGGTAGCTATGAATTCCGTAGCGAGTCTGGCAGCAAGTAAGCAGGTTACATGGCAGTTTTTGGAGAATTTCTGGAATATTTCTCCGACAACCGGGAAATATCGTTATTATGACGGGTGTTTGTATATGATGGGACTGCTTCACTGCAGCGGTAATTTCCGGGTTTATCTGCCGAATGGAAGTACGGCGGCACCGAGCTCCACGATTACACCCACGACAGCGGAATTTGACAAGGAAGAGACGAAACAGGACGATATCACCGTAGGCATGACACTGAATGGTAATACGTTGTCACAGATTAAAAATGGAAGTGCTGTTTTGACAGCGGGAAGTGATTATTCGATCAATGGAACAGAGGTAGTGATACATAAAAGCTATCTGTCAACGCTGAATACGGGAAGTGTAACTCTGACATTTGTATTCAGTGCGGGACGGAATGCCAAGCTTAAGGTGACGATTAAGGATACGACGCAGGGGGCTGATCCATCCGGACCGGCTGATCCATCCGGACCGTTTGAACAGATTTCGGCAGCAGCATTTACAGAGTCCAATGACGTGACAGTGTCAGGGGGGATTGTAACATTTAACAGTACAGATTCATGGATTGCTTTTGATCTTGATTTTGGTACGGACTCTGTACAGAACGCAGTTGTCTATGTGAAAGAGCCCAATAACAGTGGTCAGGTCTTTGTTTATATGGATTCCCTATCCAAACAGGTAAGTACCATCTATAACTGTGGAAATGGAAGTTGGAAGGAAACTCAGAATAACTGTTCCATTACTTCCGGAACTCATAAGGTTTATGTCAAAGTGAATAAAGCCGGAATGCAGATGGAATGGATTAAGTTTACAAAAAAATAGGATAGGATAATAGGAGGACTGTCACATATGGCATGTGATTTTGGAGAATTGCATGTCGGGGTGTGACAGTCCTTTTTTTGAGGAATACTGGTTCCGGCAGGAGTTGCTCGAAAATGAGATATCTGATATACTAGGATAAACGGAACACAGGAATGAGGAGTACACAAAGAGAGGACATGAAGTTGCGCAAAAGGATAGCAGGAATCTGTGTGGGAGTCATAGGAATCTTTATATTAGTTCTATTCTTTTCTTTCTCAGTCAGGACAGCAGAAAAGCAAACCTATCACTGGGAAGCGGAAGAGGTTATTGAACATGTGGACCCAAATGGGAAAAGTGAAGAAGGTTTCTGGTATGCTGTGAATGATGAACGGGATGCAGTTTATATCTATGACTATTCGCCAACGGATGAAAATAGTATTCTGATAGAGGAAGAAAATGAAATTCGGATACCCGACAAAGTCATTTTTGAAGGCGAGGAAACAGAATATCCAGTGACGAGTATTTCTATCAATCCTCAGGGAACAGAGAATCTCCGGGCATTGCCATTGCTTACCGTGTATATCGGAAAAGATATTGCATCTATTGACTTGGACTATCTTTTCTGGCCCATGACCTTTGAGGTTCACCCGGAGAATCCTCATTTTATCAGTGAGAATGGGTCTCTTTATTCGAAAGACAAAAAGATTCTATATCGTTTCGGTGATATGGGTTATGAGGAAGGAGATTGTTTCACGATACCGGATACGGTGGAGACCGTACGAGGGAGTGCCTTTCTACAGACCGAACTTCAGGAAGTGGTTCTAAATGAGCAAATAACAGAAATCCCCAACAATTGTTTTTATCGTTCTAATATTCAAAGAATCCATACGAAAGAAGTCACCACAATAGGAGAACGGGCCTTCAGTCACAGTGAACAGATTAAGGATGTGTATTTGCCGAAGGTGAAGCAGATGGGCAACTATGCCTTTGCCGGTTGCCGGAGATTGGACCGGGTATTGTGCGGGACAAAAGAATCCTGCCGCTTTGATGCGTTGTCTATTTTTGAAAACTGCTATCGGCTTCGGACGCTTATTTTGCCAGAAAACGTAAGTGCTCTGGGAGAGCATGCACTTGCCGGTTGTATTTCCCTTCGGATTTTGTACCTGCCGGAGCCGTTGGCGGAACTGGGAAATGACAGCCTCGGCGTATGCGGAGAACTGGCTGTCTATGTAGAAGGGGAAATTCCGGATTATTACGATTCCAATGTAACCTTTTATCAGGCACCGGCGCATAATGGACAAAAAGTTACTTATATTTCCTCGCCTTTCTGGGCGGTGGAGGGAAATTATTGTGCAGACTGTGGTCAGGGTGGAGCTTTTACCACGGAGGTGGGTGATGTGGCACCACCGGAGCTTTCCGAGCCGGCAGATCAATGTCCCTCTGTTCTACCGGTGAATCGAAATCTGACGGATACTAATGGGGTGGTGTACCAGATTGAGAGTAGGACGAAGACGGCGGAGGTGAAAGGTATTGATACTTCAAGACCTTTCAAAAAAAATTATTTTGCCATTCCGGAGAAAATCGAGGTGGAGGGCGAGGAATATATTGTGGACCGGATTGGACCCTCATCCCTGAATGTTTATCGGGGATATGTGATTTTGCCGGACACCATTACGACGATAGAAACAGGAGCTTTTTGCGGTGGAAGTCTTGACCGGTTGGTTTTGGGAAAAAATGTAAAAGAGATTGCTCCCTATGCCCTTCCCCGGTATGCGGGAAATGATATTGCCACCGTTGTGGTGCCGGAAGACAATCCAAATTTTTCTGTGAAGGATGGTGTGCTCTATGATAAAACACAGTCTGTGCTGTACTACTGTTCTGAAGATGCCGGAAATGAGGAATTCACAGTGCCGAAGACGGTGCACAGCATCCGTCCTTATGCCTTTACGAAAAGCCGGCTCAATCGAATTGTTCTGCCAAACAAGAGCAAAATGACCATAGCGGAAGATGCTTTTCGTGATTGTGATGCAGAGATACTTGACCAGGCAGATGAGAGTGTGGATTTTCCGGAAGAAATCAGTCTCACGGACTGGACCTGGTATAGCAGTGAGGACCGGGTAGTAGAATTGGATGAGTCCTATTCGGATGAGGAGGGAAACCGGTATAAGCTGGATGGTGTCAACCGCACTGCGACCTGTGTTTATCTGAATCCGGGGGATGGTACAGAGGACGTTGTGGTTCGGGTACCGGATCAGGTTATTTTTGATAGCCGGACGTATGGCGTAACAGAGATTTCCCTTAGTTCGTATGACTATCCCAATATTAGTGATCCCTCCGAGGGATTGGATACTTTTCATATCTTTGTGGGAAGAAGAGTGACAGGGATTGACTTGTATTCTTTCCGGGAGAGGGTTGCCGTACATATGCATCGGGATAACTACGGGTTTGCCAGCAGGGGAGGCAGTTTGTTTTCTCTTGCAGTAGACGGAGAAAAACTGGAGCGCTTTTATGATGGTGTTTATGATAAGGATACGGTTTATGTGGTTCCTGCCAATGTGAATGTGATACAGCCATGTGCTTTCCTTGGAAGTAAAATTGGAGGTGTGGTTCTGAATGATAAGATTGAGGAACTGAATCTATTCTGTTTTGCTCATACTACCATTTCTACCATTGATTTGAACCGCGTCACGAGGATTGCTACCAACGCACTGGAAGGCACCAAAAACCTAAAGGAAATCACTCTGCCGGCGAATACGGAATACTTGGAGACGAGTTTCTGGGGGAGCGGGTTGGAGGTTGTGCGGCAGCAGGGGGTGGAGTCTGTGGTGGTGACCAGCGAGAATCGCTCCGTCCGGAGTAAGTGGGGCTGTGATTATCTTCAATCGGCACCGGTTACATGGTTTACAGGGGATGAGCATGGAGTGGTTACCCCTGTACCTTCTGTCGCCCCAACGGCAACATCCACGGCGACGCCTGCCATTACTCCAACGCCAACAGTCACCCCAACGGCAACGTCGGTTCCTACGATTATCCCCACTGTGACGCCTGGAACAACGCCTCCATCGAAAACGGCAACGCCAGTCACTGTTGCTCCCGGGCAGAATAAGGAGTCGCTGGATTTTTCTGGTATTAAGGTTTTGCCGGAAGAGGGAGAACAGGTTCGGATTACGTGGGAGATTATAGGTAAAGCAAGCGCAATAAAGATCTACCGGTCCGGGAAGAAGACAGGGGGATTTAAGGAAAGGAAACAGATGGGAGGCAATTCCGTTAGTTATGTTGACCGAAGCGTAAAAGAAGGAAAGAAGTATTATTATAAAATCAGAGCCTGTTCGGCGATGGGAGTGCAGAAATGGAGTACAGTATATGCAGTGCAAATGCAGGAATTTGTCACACCATCCATTCAGGTAAAGAAGGGAAGAGCCGGAAAAATTCATTATATTGAAATCCGCCTAAAAAAATATTCCGGGAAATATGTGGATATCTTTTTTGATACCGGAAAGGGGTACAAAAAAGTCAAATTGTTTTCCCATCAAATCAGAAAATACAAAGGAAAATTTAAAATTAAGTATACGTTGCAGAATACGAGTCTTCGCATTCGGGTGAGGACTTATAAGAAAAAAGGGAAGAAGAAAATTTACAGCACCTGGTCCAAGGCAAGGAAAATACAAGTTTAATAAGAGGAATGCCAGATAAATCAATAAAAATGCATATCACATCATGGTAAAAGATATTCCTGTTTGTTATAGTTAACCTATCAAACATATACTTTGATGTGCATACGCAAAAAAAAAAGGAGGAAAATCATGTTGCAAAAAAAAGTAAAAAATGCAGTTTCTATTGCTACCGCATTTGCACTTGTATGTGCCGGGGCGGTTTCGCCATGGGGCACAAACGAGGCTCAGGCAGCAAAGAAAGCAAAATTGAAGACAAAAAGCATTACTGTGAAAGTTGGTAAAACCAAAAAAATTACGATTGCTAAAAAGAACAAAAAGGCAAAGTACACTTTTGCAAGCAGCAAGAAAAAAATTGCCACAGTTAGCAAAAAAGGTGTGGTAAAAGGTAAGAAAAAGGGAAATGCTGTAATCACAGTAAAGGAAGTAAAAAACAAGAAGAAAAGAACTTTAGGTAAGGTGAAGGTAAAGGTAATGAATGCGAACACTAGTAATAAGACGAATACTCCGGCACCAACCGGTTCGTCGAAGAATGAACCGGTAGCTACAACAACAGCTACACCGGCGAATACACCGGTTAATACGCCAGACGTTACACCAAACGTAACCGCAACGGCTACTCCGGCACCAACACCTCAGGTGTTGAAACTGGAGGGAGAACAGTTGAAGCCTACGGAAGAAGATTCTCGTGCGAATTATACCCTCAATGATGACGGTACAGTTACGGTACAAAGTGGTTGGAAATATTATGCAATTTCTCTTGGAAGCCCATTGAATCTGGCCACTGTAAAGAGTGTTACGCTTGAGGGAAGTGCATCTAACAAATGGCGTCTTAGCTTTGGGAACAAAGCCGGCGAGTACTTCATCAATCACGACAGTTTAGACAGTTGGACTTATCCGAATGGCTTTGAGGGAAAAACAACAATCGATTTGACAACCCAGAGTCCATGTGGCGAAGCTGACTGGCTGTTCTTGGGAACAACATCAGCAGGTGATGTTACATTTAATCTTACATCCATAACCTTTACGTTAGGTAAAGCGACTGGTGAAGTCAATACCGATGGTCTTACTGAGACACTGAAGGAGACAGGAAAGAACAATCCGATTGCTTCCATGCGTTTCATGGCCGATCCATACGCCATTGAGTATGAAGGCAGAGTTTATGTATACGGAACCAATGACAGCCAGTCCATGATTATTGGCGATGATGGTAAGATTCCGAATAATACATACGGAAATATCAACACATTAAATTGCTATTCATCGGAAGATATGGTGAACTGGACAGATGAAGGAATCATTCAGGTGGCAGGCAAGAAGGGACCGGCAAGCTGGTCAAAGAACAGTTGGGCACCGGCCGTTGCTCATAAGAAGATCAATGGAGAAGACAAATTCTTCATCTACTTTGCAGATAATGGAAGTGGTATCGGTGTGCTGGAAGGTGACAGCCCGACAGGACCATGGCGTGATCCAATCGGCAAGCAGCTGATTAGCCGCAGTACCCCAAATTGTGGCGGCAGTGAAGTTCCGTGGCTGTTTGACCCGGCTGTACTTGTAGACGATGATGGACAGGGATATCTTTACTTCGGAGGTATCGGTGAGGCTGCAGACAGAGAGCATCCAAATTGTATCCGTGTGGTGAAACTGGGTGAGGACATGATTAGTCTGGATGGAGACCCACGGGTGGTTGATGCACCGGCTCCGTTTGAAGATTCCGGTATCAACAAATTTGGTGACAAATATTATTACAGCTATTGCACGAACTGGGATGGAAGTGCTAAACGACCAAACACCAGTCACCTTGGTGTCGCAAGTATTGCCTATATGGTTTCCGACAGTCCGATGGGACCATGGTCTGAGGCAAAAGAAGTTATGAAGAATCCGACATCTTATTTTACAGGATTGCCAAACAATGATAAAAATAACAATCACCACTGCATGCTCCAGAGAGGGGATAAGATTTATATGTTCTATCATTCCCAGAAGATGGCAGCAGATATGGGTATCACACAGGGATACCGCACAACTGGTGTAGATTACGTAACAATGGATGCCAATGGTGACCTTACTTGTAAGATGACAGAGACTGGCGTTGAGCAGGTGGGAACTCTTGATCCTTACCAGGAAGTAGAAGCGGAGACCTTTGCATGGTCAAAGGGTGTGTCTACGATTGTTGGACCACAGCAGGAGAACACTCGCAATAACCGCGTCCTTTCCTCCATTGATAAGGATGATTACGTAGGATTGGAAGGTGTAAATTTTGGCCTGGATGGTGCCAAATCTGTGAAGATGAGAGTGGCAAGTGCTTCTAATGATGTAGTAGAAGGTAAGGTAGAGATTTATATTGATTCCATGACTAGTACTAAGCTGGTAGGAGAGGTTGCGTTGTCTGCCGGAAAAGATTTCCAGGATGTGACAGCAAATCTTTCCAGAGTTGCTAAGGGAACTCACAAATTGTATTTCAAGTTTAAGGCAGATGGAATTCTTGTAGATACATGGGAGTTTTCCAAAGATGAAGTTGCTGTTGGCTAATCGACAGAGCTGAATTAAATTATTTAAAGTATGTTTGCCCCAAAGACATGGTAGGTGTTTTTGGGGCATTTTCTTTTATGTAATAATATGATACAATTCTTAAGTGAAGTATCACAGATTGAGCAATAAAAAGAGCAACTGGTTTTGAAATGTCAGTTGCTCAAGATGGTGCGCCTTGCGGCACACGTTTCTAATGGGTGAAAGTCCCAAATCCGCCCTAGTAGTGGGAAGGATACAGCCAAGACTAAGGGTGTCCTGTTCATAGCAATGACCATGATTAACGTGAGGGGAATCTGAAGGAAAGTGGAGGAAAGATTAGTGAAACAATTAAGACAAGACTTGATCCGATACCGGAGTTTAAGCTGAGATTTCATAAAACCGAAGATAGGAAGATTTTGGTCATCCTTGATGTATATAAAGGAGACGAGACACCATATTATTATTCAGGAGATGGAGTACTGGAAGCTTATGTCCGTGTTGGGAATGAAAGTGTAAAGGCAACTGCGACTGAATTGAAGCGTCTTGTTCTTAGAGGGAAAAATACATCATATGATTCGCAGAATTCTACCTATAAGGTGGATGATTATGCATTTTCAAAGCTTAAAGAAAGATATAAAAAATGGACTGGCAATAGCTTTGATGATAAAGATTTGATTTCATTTGGACTAGTAAATGAGCAGGGCGATTTAACGAATGCAGGGGCATTACTTGCGGATGAAAGTCCGATTCGTTGTTCAAGATTATTTTGCACAAGGTGGAATGGGCTGAATAAAAGTGGTGGCGCAGTGGATGCGTTAGACGATGCAGAGTATTCAGGTAGTGTTATTTCCCTGATTGAAAATGGAGAAGCATTTATTAAGCGGAATTGTAAAATGAAATGGCGCAAGACTGCAAATTCAAGAGAAGAAATGCCGGAGTATGTAG
>JALENH010000145.1 GCA_022767895.1 Eubacterium sp. | reverse complement strand
TTACATATGGTTTCTTTGGGAAATACCAGATTCTGTAATATCATATCCTTATCCTCTATTTTTTCTGCGTCGCCATGTAGGCGTCACACACTTCATTGACCTCGCCAATCTGCATAATCTGTCCCTTGTTAATCCAGACTGCATGGTCGCACAATCTGCGCACCTGCTCGATGGAATGGGATACGAATAGAAGGGTTGTCCCACCGCTCATCATCTCGTCCATGCGTTTTAAACATTTCTGCTGGAAGGAATAATCCCCCACCGCCAGAATTTCATCCACAATCAAAATGTCCGGACGGACAATGGTTGCAATGGAGAATCCCAGTCTCGCACGCATACCGGAAGAATAGTTTTTCACCGGCGAGTCCAGAAATTTGTGCAGCCCGGAAAATTCCACGATTTCATCAAAATGCTCCTGCATATATTTCTTCGAGTGGCCAAGTACCGTACCGTTGAGGAAAATATTTTCCCTAGCGGTCAGGTTCATGTCAAAACCGGCTCCCAGCTCCAAAAGAGGAGAAATGGTACCATTCACCGTGATTTCTCCTTTATATGGTTTGAGAATACCGCTGATGGCTTTCAGGAGGGTGGATTTCCCAGAGCCGTTGCTTCCCACCAGCGCCCAGGCCTCCCCTTTGCGGATTGTAAAGGATGCATCCCGCACGGCCAGAAATTCCTGAAAGAGAAGTTCACGTTTGATTAACTTGACAAAATATTCTTTCAGATTATCGATTTTTTCCGATGCCAGATTGAACCGGATTGTCACATTTTTTACATCAATTGCGATATCGTTCATGTCCTTCTCCTCCTTCTAAATATACAGGATAAATTTATCCTGCGTTTTCACAAATACCCAGAGTCCGATAAACAACATGAGAATTGCCGAGACAACGCCAATGAAAATCAAAGGCCCCATAGTGATTCCCCCCGGCACGAAACCGGGCATGGTCAGACAACGGAACTGGGATACATAGGAATACATAGGATTGAGATGCGACACAGCGTACTGCAGGCTCACCGGCAGCGCCTCAATCGGATAGAACATCGGTGTCAGGTATAACCACGCCGTGGTGACGGCATTGTAAATATACTGAATATCCCGGAAAAATACGTTGGTCGCCGCCAGGAACAAACCAAGCCCTAGCGTAAACACGAAGTTCTGCACCAGAACCAGCGGGAACAGCAGCAGACGCCAGGAAAATTCACCACCGGTGAACAACATAACAATCAACAGCGCTCCCATGGAAAAGATGCAGTCAATGACACCGCTGATAATTTTCGATACGGTAAAGACGTACTTCGGAACATAAGTTTTTTTCAACAAAGAGGCACTTCCATTGATGGAATTGATGGCCGATTTCGTTGAGAGATTCATAAAGTTAAACATAACCTGTCCGCTCATGAGATAGACAGGGAAGTTGGGAATACTCGCTCTCTTAAACATATGCGAAAACACGATCGCCATAATAGTCATAATAAATAGAGGATTCAATACGCTCCAGAGGTATCCCAGTACACTTCTCCGGTATTTTAGCTTCAAATCCCGGCTCACCAGCTGTCCCATCAGATCTTTGAACCGGATAAAGCCCTGTATGCGGGCAATCAATAATTTCATGTCAGACAAACCTCCAATCTTAATCACAGTGATATGCCTTGCGGCACATTCCGGATGCCAGTGGATACAACAGATAACCACTGCACCGTAGCATTTTCACTGCCGGATTCGACACACTTTTATAAACCTCCGGGTATTCCTCCCTGACCCGTTTCTCCCAGGCGCGAATCTGGTTTTTATGTTCTTCTGCCGGCAGGTAGCTCAGATAAATTTTATACTGGCTTGTGAGAATCCGCGCTGTCCCCTTGGCGAGATACGCCCGTTTCTCCGCCGAAACATGTTCTTTTACTTCCTGATAAAAATTCAGTAGATGTGTCAACACCATCTCGTGATGGGCACAATTTTTCTGCATATTGCGGATATCCATACTCTGGGTGGACATCCCCAGCCGGTAAGAATACACCGGCTTTTCCAAAAACGCCACCGTTTTCACAAAGGGAATGGGATACAAGTTGTATTCCGCGTCCACATAAAAACAGTGTTCATCCAGCCGTCTTCCCATGTTTTTCAAAAGCTCCGTACGATATGCGGCAGCATGCATGTTAATATACACTTTATCACAAATTTCCTCGAAAGCGTATGTTTTTCGGTATTCTTTCCCGGAGAATTCGTGTTTCCCCTCCCCAATGATTTCCTTTGTTGCATCATCAAAGCAGGTGTAATCCGTCACTACCAGGTCTTCCTCCGCCGTCTCTAAGTAGGCGACAAGCTCTGCCAGCCCCTCTGATGACACCAAATCGTCTCCATCGACGGTTTTGAAATAGCGCCCTGTGGCCTCTTCGATTCCCCGGTTTACGGTAGAACCGTGACCGCCGTTCTCTTTGTCAATCAGACGAAAAACCTCCGGGCACTTTTTTTCATACTCTCTGGCAATCTCATTGATTCCTTCACCGGAACCATCATTGATAATCAAAACCTCAAGCTGCTCCTTTACCTCCGGAATCAAAAAGCAATCCAGCGTCTCCGGCAGATATTTCTCCACATGATAGGCTGCTATGGATATAGTCAGTTGCTTCATGGTGCTATTCCCCGCTTTCTGCTTCCGCATAAATCCGGCGCATTTTCTCTTCCACGATATCAAGGGAAAACGCTTTCACTCTCTCTTGATTCCATTCTCCCATGCGCTTTGCTTCTTCCGGGTATTTCATGAAAAAGGAAATGCCCCGGACAAAATCCTCTGCCTCATTTTCGTCGAACAGAAAGCCGCCTTCCCCGTCCTCAATGAGGTCGAGATTACCACGTATATTAAGGGCCAGCACCGGCAATCCTGCCTGCATAGCCTCCATCATGGCCACCGGAAGTCCCTCTCTCCTGGAAGGAAATGCGAATATGTCAGCCTGGCGCAGCACATCCGGCACATGATCGCAATAACCGGCAAACATAACTTTCTCTTCAAGGAACATATCTTTCGCCAATCTCCGGAGTTTTTCATTCATCGCTCCCGTGCCACAAATGAGATACGTGACGGGTTCCCGACGGAACCGGTCCATGGCCCGAAGCATGACTTCGTTGTTTTTCCCTTCTGTCAGCTCACCGACGCTGACTACAACCTTGTTCTCCGCAGGGATTCCAAACTCTGCCCGCATG
>JALENH010000144.1 GCA_022767895.1 Eubacterium sp. | reverse complement strand
ATTAAAAAGTCCTATCACAAAAATTCGGTATTGAACGGAGTTGACATGATTCTCCATGACGGTGAATGCGTAGGGATAGTCGGTGCCAATGGTGTCGGCAAATCAACATTATTAAAAATTGCGGTGGGAGCGTTGAGACCGGATAGTGGAACGATTTATCTGGATGGAATCTCGGCTACACCGGAATTGCTGGGGGAGAAAATAGGATATATACCTCAGGAAAATCCGCTGTTTGAAGAACTGACGGTGAAGGACAATTTGGAATTGTGGTATAAAGGAGACCGTGATCGCCTTGAAAAGGAACGAAAAGAAGGAATTCTTTTTCGATTTGGAATTCATGATTTTTATAAAAAACCTGTAAAAAAATTGTCCGGTGGGATGAAAAAACGGTTGAGCATATGCTGTGCGTTGGCAGAAGATCCGGACATTCTGGTGATGGATGAACCGGGAGCAGCATTAGACTTATCTGCCAAGAGTATGATTCTGGATACCATAAAGGAATTTACAAATGTGGGAAAAAGTGTTATGATAACATCCCATGAGATTCCTGAATTGATGATATGCGACCGTGTGTATGGGATGAAGAATGGAATGATTACACAATTGAAAAGAGAGATAAACAGTGACTATCTGCAGAAATGGATAGAAGGCTGATTATCATAAGAAACTTATTCATCTAGCAACCTACAAATTGTAGTGAAATGGAGGAAAAAATGGAAAAGAAGAAAAGTAAGGGGAAAATTATAGCATTGATTTGCTCACTGGTTGTTGTTGTGGGCCTGGCAACGACAGGAATTGTCCTGGCTGCAACAGGTGCCTTGTCAGGATTGTTTGGCTCGGATAAGGAGAAGGCTTTTGAATTGCTTGCTCAGACACCGGAGAAAATGTCTGAGTCGGCACTGAATGAACAGCTTGGCACAAAGGAATTATACAAGGCCATGTGCGAAAAAGGTATGAATTTCGGTTATAAAATGACCGATATCAACCTGCAGCAGGAGTCTGTTAATCTGTCCGGAATGACCATGGATATGGGATTGCAGCTTGATCCAAACAACAAAAAAGCTGGCGCAAAACTGACAGTGGGCATGAATGGAAGCAATGTGTCTGCGGAAGGTTATGCTTCGTTGGATGAGAAGAAAGTATCGTTTTCATTGCCGGAATTGGTGAAAAATAAGAAATTCACCTTTACAGCCAGTGATGCGACAAGCCAGGAGACTTTAGATGACGTTGCTGCAGTATTGGCTTTGTTGCCGGAATTACAGGAATCCTTGGAGAGTTTTCTGGATGAGCAGGGTGAGGCTTTATATGATAATATAGAATGTAACAAAATAAATGGTGGTTATCAGATAAAGATTCCAAAGACTGCTTTGGACCAATTTTTGAACGAATTCAAAAATTATGTTAACAGCCAGTCAGAGGTTATCGGAAAAATGGAGGAAAAACTGGGCGTTTCCAAGGGGACCGTGAGTGCCGGACTGAGCTTGTTGATACCGCAGATTACCGCATACACCCAGGATTATGCATTTGATGTTTATGAAAACGATGGTGAATTATCCGGTATCAGCGCTTCCATAAAAATTCAAGACATAGACTTAAAAGTCCAGGCTACGTTTTCAGAAAATGAGAACCAGAATTATGCCAATATCCAAATTGACGTAATGCAAAATGGTACTTCTGCAGGCAAAGTTACATATGCAATGGATTCCAAAAAGGGTGATATATGTGAAGATAATGTGAAAATCGCAGTCAGTGTTTCGGGAACAGAATTGGCAAACTGTGAGATGAAGCAGACCTTGGATGTCAAGAATAACAATGCTCTTACTTTGAATGTTTCTACAAATGCTCAGGGGGTTCAGGTTATGTCAATGAATGCCAGCGGCAGTGTGAAAAATTTGGAACGGGGCAAATGCGTGACATTCAAGTTGGATGAAATTAGTATGGAGCAGTCCGGAACTTACACAGATTCCCAAAAGATGACAGGCGGAATGGAATATACAATGGCTGTGCTGGACGGTGAACCGAAGGAACCAGATGGAGAAGAAGTGACGCTGACGCCGGAAACTGTTGATTCTGTTATGCAGACATATGCAAGTGAGATGCAGAATAATTTGCTAACTATTGTAAGTAAATGGGATCTGAGTGGAATGATAACAGATCCTTCTCTGGATTCATCTTCGCTGACTCCGGAGGATGACAGCTATGATTCCGGCTCATCTGATAACGGTTTGTTGGACGGCTTAGATTCAGAAAATTCTTATGACGATACCTTTTAATGGCAATGAAAAAAATCTATTTTAGAAAAATGGCAAAGAGGACCCTCAGGGTCCTCCCTGTCATTTTCCTTTCTATGGCTGGACTGTTGATTTTGGTATTGGGATGTCTGCAGGCCTTGAAGGAAGATGGCAAAGTAAAAGTAGGTGTGATAGTACCAACAGAAGATACGATGACGATGGCTTTTGTGAATACCATTGGCAGCATGGGAGAAATTTCTTCTATCTGTGAATTTAGTATGATAACAGAACAGGAAGGAAAAGAGAAATTAGAGCAGGGCGAGGTTTCTGCTCTTCTTGTCATTCCTGAAAATATTCTTCAGAAAATATATAGAAATGAAAATACAAAGATCCAAATGTATACTCCAGAGGAACCCACATTGGACAGTGCACTTATGCAGGAATTTGCCGAAACGGCATCCTCGCTAGTCTTAACTGCAAAGGCAGGGGATTTTGCAGCTTATAACTTGTACCGGAAGTATGGAAAAGAAGGCTCCATGAAAAAAGTGGCCACTGATATGAATGGCAACTATATTCGCTTTGTTATGAGGCAGGAGACACTGTTTACAGACCGCGCTATAATGGGGCGGGAGGGGATGAGTGATGAGGAAAGACTGATTGTTTCTGTTATTATTCTGGTGCTGTTTTTGCTGGGAATCCCAATTGTTCAGTTACGTACCAGACAATCTGCCTCACTCTCTCTGCAACTGGCCAGAAAAGGAGTCAGCTCTGTTTTTTCCCTTGCCGTGGATATGGTTTTGATTGCATTTTCCCTTTTTGTTGTATTGTTGGCGGGGGTAGCAGTGTTTGCTTTTGCTTTGGAAATGAATATATCCATCCGCTTTCTACCCTGTTTATTACTCGACAGTTTGTGTGGGGCGGCATTTCTTTCTATGTTCTGTGCC
Organism: Eubacterium sp.; assembly: GCA_022767895.1. Classification (GTDB taxonomy): domain Bacteria; phylum Bacillota; class Clostridia; order Lachnospirales; family Lachnospiraceae; genus Eubacterium_F. Next base: position 1,396 of record JALENH010000144.1, on the reverse strand, counting down.
CTGAATCAAGGGACTGCCGGAAGTGTTCTTGCGATTTTTCTTGTATCAGTGATACAGTTTTTTTTGTCAGGTGGTATATTTCCTGTTTACGCTTTGCCGGCGGGGTGTGCCCGGATTGGAGAGGTTCTTCCGGGAGGGATGATGATGGATGCTTTGTATAGCGGGATGTTTTATGGGAAATGGAGAAGTTCTGTTGTGGTTGTGGTCATATATATCCTTATATTCTTTCTTGTATCTCTTTTTCTAAAAGAACAGAGGAGGAGGAATTGTACATGAAAATATGGATTCAAAAATATGTGAAACGATTTTTCTGCCAGAAAATATTTTTGGCCTTGCTTTTTGTATTGCCGATTGGAACTTTCTTCTTTGCTTATCTGGCTCATCGCGATTCAACAAGTGTAAAAGTTGGAATAGTAGCTGATTCAGAAAATGCTTTTTCTGCGGATATAAAAAGTGAGCTTATCAAACACCAGGGCATTCTGCAGTTTCTCTCCTTTCATTCGGTGGAAGAGATGAAGCGGGAAATTCAGGAAGGAAATTTGGAGTGCGGTTACTTTTTTCCCACTGACATGGAAGAAAAATATAACAGACATCAATATTCCGGGGTGGTTGAGCAGTATTACCGAAAGGGTGGACAGTTTCATGTCTTAGTCAGAGAAGTTGTTCTGACAGGAATTTTCCGACAATATGGGGAAATCATGGCCAAAGATTACATACAGCATTCAGGGTTGTTTCATACAGAATATGTTTCGGATACTGTTATAGAGGAACAATACAGAGAGAACCTAAAGAATCAGCAAACCTTTTCCATACTTGTGAATAGTACGGCATCTGCGAAAAAGAAATTGGGAGACTATCTTGTGGCACCGGTTCGGGGATTCATCTCTCTTTTAATTATGTTGGCTGGATTTTGTGGTTTGTCTATGTATTTTGAGGACCGGCGACGAGAATTGCCGGCTGCTTTGTGCGGTACAATGAGATATCCGCTTTCTGTTCTGTCCATTGCAGTTCCGGTGTTTTGTGTATCATCTGTCGGCCTTTTGTCGGAAGCAGTATGCGGTTTTGGATTTCTCACGTTAAAAGAAATTGCGTATATGCTGATTTATGATATAATAGTGGTGTTATTTTGCAATGCACTGTCTGTTCTGAGAATACAGGAAGGTACGCTGTGGGTAGGGGCGCTAGTGTATGTGTGTGCCAGCGCGATATTCACACCGGTATTTATTAATTTGTCGGTCTTTTTACCTGGTATCCAGAGCTTTTCCTATTTGTGCCTGCCCAATTATTTTCTGAATGCAGTCTTTGGTGGCTGGATGGAAATGATACAGATATTTGTGCTGCTTGCTCTGCTTCTGGGAATTAACCTGCTGAAAAAAAGGAGGGGATAAGATGACTA
>JALENH010000143.1 GCA_022767895.1 Eubacterium sp. | reverse complement strand
AATAAGGATAAAGCCATATTTACAGGAGACTACTAAAGTAGAAGGAAAAGCGGAAGAAAGGACTTTCAAGCTTTTTCTTCTTCGCCTGCGCTCCTTTACCGAGCTGGAGAGTATCAGTGAGGAATGGGAAAACATGCTGCTGCTTTTGCAAAAACGATATGCACAACCGGAAGATGGTGCGGAGCGTTACGTGGCGGAGAGAAGAGCGTATGACAGGGCATTGACAGGCTGGGGAAGAGAATATGAGAAAGAGCACTTAATTGTATACTACTGCTTCCTTCTTCTGGCGCGCTGCGTGGATGATTATGATTTCTTGGGTAAAATGAAGTTGGCGGTTACCAGTTTTCTCATGATAAGGGATATGGATACAGCGTGGTATGCAGAACAAGATGGTGCTTATACGAAAGAGGACCGGGTTATGATGGCACGGATTTATGCCAAGGAAGTGGAACATTCGGAACGGAATCTGGAGTATCTGGCGGATGAGTTTCTTTTTGAGGAAGCTTATACACCAGAAAATCTCTGTGCTTCCTTGACAAGTTTGTAAATAAAGTGTAAAATACTATATGTTGTATGTATGCCCAAATTTGCATACATGAATAAAATAAGGAGGTGCACCCTAGTGCTTACATTAGAGGTTGCACACGTGATTGTAGCTATAGTGGTCATTGTTGTCCTTATCGCGGCAGCAGCATTGATTGCCTGGAAGAGCGCCATTTCTTATCACATTAAAGTGGGAGAAGCGAAGGTGGGAAGCGCAGAGGAGAAAGCCAGGGAAATCATTGATGATGCGTTAAAGACTGCAGAGACGAAGAAACGCGAGGCTTTGCTGGAGGCGAAAGAGGAAAACTTAAAAGCCAAGAACGATCTCGAAAAAGAGACCAAGGAACGCAGAGCCGAGATTCAGCGTTACGAGAAACGTGTGTTAGGAAAAGAAGAAACCCTGGACAAAAAGCTGGATGCACTCGAAAAACGGGAATCGAAATTGAATTCACGGGAAGCAAGTTTTGAGAAGGAGAAGGAGAAAGTTGCTGAACTCCGTCAAAGCCATTTGCGTGAACTGGAGAAGATTTCCGGACTCACCTCCGAACAAGCAAAAGAGTACTTATTAAAGACTGTAGAAGAAGATGTAAAACATGAGACTGCAGTTTTGGTAAAAGAATTGGAACGTCAGGCGAAGGATGAGGCCAATAAGAAAGCCAAGGATTTTGTGGTGACAGCGATTCAGAAGTGTGCTGCTGACCACGTATCAGAGACAACGATTTCCGTTGTGCCGTTGCCAAGTGACGAGATGAAGGGAAGAATTATCGGTCGAGAGGGAAGAAATATCCGTACCCTTGAGAATCTGACCGGAATTGACTTGATCATAGATGACACGCCAGAGGCTGTTATCTTGTCAGGATTTGATCCGATTCGCCGCGAGGTTGCCAGAATTGCGTTGGAAAAATTGATTGTGGACGGAAGAATTCATCCCGCCCGCATCGAGGAAATGGTCGAAAAGGCCAAAAAAGAAGTTGAGACGATGATTCGTGAGGAAGGCGAAGCGGCAGCACTGGAAGTTGGTGTACATGGCATCCATCCGGAGCTCATTCGTCTGTTAGGTAAGATGAAATTCCGTACCAGCTATGGACAGAATGCACTGAGACATTCCATTGAGGTAGCACATTTGTCCGGTTTGCTGGCAGGCGAAGTTGGTGTCGACGTCCGTATGGCAAAGCGTGCCGGATTGTTACACGACATCGGTAAGTCTGTCGATCATGATATGGAAGGATCGCATATTCAGCTGGGTGCAGATTTGTGTCGTAAGTTTAAAGAGTCTGCTCTTGTCATTAATGCGGTGGAAGCGCATCACGGCGATGTAGAGGCAGAGAGCATGATTGCCTGTCTGGTTCAGGCGGCAGATGCTATCTCGGCAGCACGTCCGGGTGCCCGCAGAGAGACGCTGGAGACCTACACGAACAGATTGAAACAATTAGAGGATATTTCTAACAGCTTTAAGGGAGTCGATAAGTCTTTTGCTATTCAGGCAGGTAGAGAGGTTCGAGTGATGGTAATACCGGATCAGATTAATGATGACGAGATGGTATTGCTTGCCCGCGATCTGTCCAAGCAGATTGAGGCCGAATTGCAGTATCCCGGCCAGATTAAGGTCAATGTAATTCGGGAATCCAGAGTAGTGGACTACGCTAAATAAGTGTGGTACCCTTGCCAGAGAATGAAACAAACCGCTGTATGGCAGCTTGAAAAAGTTGCCTGCAGCGGTTTTTATGTTAGTCCTATTTTCGATTCAACTTCGCCATAACAATCCCCTGGTAAGAATTGTCTACATTTTGACATATGCAAACAACATTTTTGCATTTTCTTTTGGTACAAATTTGATATAATGAAAATATCAAATTATACTGGAGGAATTATTATGCGAAAACAATTCAAAAGGGTTGCCGCTCTTTTATTAGCAGCATCTATGTTTGGTTCTATGTCATATGTTGCACCAAAGTGGGGTTCTGTTGAAGCGGCACAGATCGATGAAGATGATGGATCTGCAGGGTTAACAGAAATCGAAGCATTCCGAGCAGAGTCTGTAGACAAGAAAATTCAGGTTAGAATCTGGAAAAATACAGACAACAAAATTTTCTATTCTGCATACCGCAATGGTCACGTCACATTAAAATGTGCGCCACTTGGTTTAGTGACGGAAGGAGTAGATCTTTCCACAGGATTGACCATTGATGAATCTTCTGTATCTTTCCAAAAAGGAAAAGAAGAATACGACTGGTATCAAGGAAGCAAAAAACATGTTAATAAAGAATATCAGGAGATGTCATTTGTTACAACCAAAGAGAAAGCAAAAATGCAGATTGTTTTTCGTATTTTTCAAGATGGTATCGGCTTCCGTTATGTTGTGGATGGAGATACTACAAAAACAGACGAAACAACTGAAATCACAAGTGAAGAAAGTTCCTTTGAATTTCCGATGGACGGAAAGGTTTGGTGTGCAGACTGGTACAGCTCCACATATGAGCCGGGTACCTATTCGACCAAGACGATGACACAGGTTAAGAATGCCAATGGTGATGTTCCACCTGCCATTCTTTCCGAAGTATCCAACGGTGACGACAGTTGCTATATGCTCTTAGCGGAAGCAAATGTTTATAACGAAGAAAAACCGTACTGTGCTACTATTTTTCACACAAATTCCGGTAGTGCTGCCTATAAGGTACAGTTTAGTAAATATTT
>JALENH010000120.1 GCA_022767895.1 Eubacterium sp. | reverse complement strand
ATTGAACTAAATTAGACGATTGATACTATGTTTGGACCATTGCTTTCCTAGAAATGTAAATAGATTATATAAGATTACACGTGATGTGTCAAGACTTTTCGCAAAAAAAATTCCCACACAAGCATTTTTCAAATACACATGTGGAAATCTCTTTTCTTCACTTCATTTTCCCTCTATCTTATAATCTGAAATTATTCAGCACTATACATCCTCACTGCCGTACTTTTTTCCACCGTATAAGTCTGAACCTGCTGTTCTGTGGGGAACTTCATCCCCAAACCTAGAGCTCTGTTGTATATATCCTGATAATCAACAGGCACCTCTTCATTCTGCTTTTCCATCACAAGATTTTCCTTTTCCAGGTCCTTTACCTGTGCCTGTAGTTCATAAACCTGCTGATCTAAAAGCACCTTCTGATTTTCCAGCCGAACCACATAGAAACATGCCACCATCAAAGCCGCAGCAATAAAAGAGACCATAAAAAAGCGTTTCCAAAATCTCTTTTTCACGGCTCTTTTTTCCACGTCTACAATCTTTATCTTTCTCCCTGTATTTACAATCTGGATGGCAGTGTTCCCCACCATATAATCCATCGTTGTCTTCACGTTAATCCTCCGTTCTCTGTGTATCCCCAAACAGTCTTTCTCTTACCTCTTTGTTTTCTTCCTTCCGGGGTCTTCGGTCGCTTCCACAATCAACATCGTGATGGCCCCGGAACGGCTTGTATAATGTTCATCTGCATACTGATCAATCCGCTCAATCACTTTGTCTTCCAAAGTAATGTTGACACGCTTCTTCATACCTTACCCCTTTCCGCATACTTCATGCGCAGTTTATACACACGATATACATTTATTATACACACGATATAAGTATAAATCAAGGACTTTTTTGCGTTTTGTCGGGTTTTTTAGACAAAAAAAGAATTCCAACCGACCAGAGAAATCTCTCGGTAGTTGGAATTCGATTTTATATGTTTCATTCTATACGCGTCCTATGCAAGAAAACATTTTTTCGGAAAATACGGAATCTATAAAATATCAGTCACTGATAATACTTCGCCTGGGCATTCCACATCTCATAGTAAAGGCCGCCTGTATCTTCCACCAGTTCTTCATGGCTGCCCTGCTGCACAATTTTCCCGTCGTCAAACACAAGAATCTGCTCACAGAAGCGGCAGCTGGACATACGGTGGGATATATAGATCGCTGTTTTTTCCTCCACAAGCCCGTCAAAGCTCCGGTAAATTTCATACTCCGATTCCGGGTCGAGGGCAGAAGTAGGCTCATCCAGTATCACCATCGGTGCATCCTTATACAGTGCTCTGGCAATGGCAATCTTCTGGGCCTCACCTCCTGATATCTCCACACCCTCGTTCTCCAGCTGATACAGATTGGTGTGGATATCCCGGTCAAAATCCGCCAGACGTTTTTGAAAGCCCGCCTTTTTAAGACAATCTTTCACCCTCGCCTCATCAAAATCCCGGGAGGCTGCCACATTTTCCGCAATGGAAAAGGAAAACAGCTTGAAATCCTGGAAAACAACCGAAAACAGTTGAATGTATTCGGCATAATCGTAATAGCGGATATCTATGCCATTGAGAAAAATCGCCCCCTCCGTCGGATCATAAAGCCGGCAGAGCAGCTTGATAAACGTGGTTTTTCCCGCACCATTGGGACCCACAAGAGCCATTTTCCTGCCAATCCGAATTTTAAAAGAAACATGGTCTAACACCGGCTTTTCGCTGTTTGGATAGGCGAACGTCACATCCCGGAATTCAAATTCATATTCCCCGTCATCCCGTTTTTCAATCGGAAGTGTACCATCGTATTTATGGTTTTCAATATCTACAAAATCCACAAAATAGGAAAGATATTCACAGGAAATCTGCAGGGAAACATAAAGGTCCACCAAATCTCCTAACATGGTTCCAAATTTCGTGAAGGCACTGACATATTTTGCCACATTTCCCACAGTGACAAGACCGTACAATGCCTTTGCCCCCACATAGAGATAGCATACGATAGAAAACAGTGCTGCAGTAAACATATTGACAGAGCCCAGCTTTTCCCCCTTGCGGTGGAGAAGGAACAGATTGTCAAACATCGATTTGTTCGAACTACAAAAATTCTCTACAAAAGGAATATCCAGCCGGTTCATACGGATGTCTTTCCCCTGGGCATATTCCATAATAGGACTGGCAAGATATCCGAGTTTTGTATTTCCCGATACATTATTTTCAAAATTTTCCTGCTGGATTTTCGCATATCTGCGATTGAGGACAAATAACATAACCAACTGGATAGCCAGCACCACCAAAATCGGAATTACACCAAGAGGTGAATTAAATAGCCACGGCAACGGAATTTCTGCTCCCGTTACCTGTGGAACAAACAGGGGGACAAGGAGAATCACAGCATAGACCACATCCACAAGGCAACGAATCATCTTCTCCATAATCTCACAAAGTGCCTGAGGGCCTCCATAACTCTGCATTCCCAGAATCGCCTTCTCAATTATCTCCATGGTTTCCTTCTTTTCCAGCAATTCGTAATCCATCACAAGAGCATGGGATGCAATCTCCCCCCAGATACTGTTCTCCAGATTGTATTTACGTAGATTTACAACCTTCTGCAGCCCCTGATAGAGTAGAATAAGTGCCGCATTGAGCCCTATCATCCATAGGGCATAGCGATAAATCCTGTCATAGTTTCCTCCATCCACCAGCGCATCAATAATCTGGCTGGTAAAAATAATATTGACAAAAGGAATCGCCGCATTTGCCATCTGGCATACGACAATCAGCGGGAACATAGAGGGATAAATTTTATAGATGAAGCGTATCATTTTAAAAACCGATTCCTTTTTACTCATATTGCTGTCCCCTCCTTGTAATACTGACTTTGTATATCAAACATTCTGGCATAGGCACCCTGCTTTTTCAAAAGCTCTTCATGGGTACCACGCTCCTTTACTTTTCCTTTCTCCAAGAACAATATCTCATCACAGAATTTTGTACTGGCTAGCCTGTGAGAAATAAACAGTGCCGTCTTATCCCGGGTCATCTCATGGTATTTTTCATAGATTTTGCTTTCCGCAATGGGATCCAATGCACTAGTTGGTTCATCCAGAACTAAAAGCCTTCCATTCTGATAATAAGCTCTGGCAATCAGCAGTTTCTGACGCTCGCCTCCGGAAAAATCCACCCCCTCCGGTTCCAGCTGCTGGGAGATATAGCTGTTCTCCTGCTCCGGCAATCCGGCAATTTTCTCCCAGATTCCCGCCTGACGAAGACATTCCCGAACCCTTTCATAATCAATTTGATTCCGTTCACCACCGGCCACATTTTCTGCCACGGTAAAGGCTGCGATATAACCATCCTGAAAGACGGCCGCGATTCCCCTGCGGTAATCATCAACATCATAGCGGCTGGTAGGAATGCCATTAATCAACACTTCCCCCTCCGTAGGAAGATAAAATCCACACAACAGTTTTACGATTGTGGTTTTTCCGGCTCCATTGCTGCCCACCAGAGCAATTTTCTGCCCCTTTTCAATGCGGAAGCTAAGATGCGATAGGATTTCCTGTCCCTCCTCATAGCCAAAACTCACATCCCGGAACTCGATGGATACCGGTGCCGTAAGGTCCAGTTTCTCACCTTCCCCGTGCAGAAATACATCCTTCATCTCCATCTCTTCAAAATAGGCTTTGCTCTCTGTATATGTCTTCATCACACCGCTGATTTGGAACAAAAAGTCACTCAGCCAGGTGGCAAATCCTGAGACGATACCAACATAAAACGTCAGCTCTGCCACCGTCATTTTCCCACTGATTACATTTCCAATCAGCACGGAATACATCAGCAAATCGCGCACTACACCGAACACCACATCAGAAACGGTGGGAAAATACCAGCGAAGTTCCGTTTTTGCGTGCCATTTCACAAGCCGTTTGAAATATTTGGCATACAGTTCCCGAAACCAGTGTTCCATATGGTAAATCCGAACATCCTTGCCATACTTTGACTGCCGCGCTTCCCATGTCATTTGGTAGACTCCCCGGTTTGCCTGGTCCCGTTCCTTTGCGTGGGCATCCGAATACCGGATGGCATGTCGGTGAAAAAGGAAACTGGATACACTCATGACTGCAATGATAAAAAGTATCCTCAAATCCACTGTGGTAATAATGGCACCATAGGACAGAAGCCCCACCGAGCAGCAAAGGAAGGAAAATGAATATTGCAACAGTCCTCTCACTCCTAAATTGTCACCGTTCAGAGCATTCCTTCCCTTCTGCATTTTATCCTGCATCTCTGCCGGCTCCACATGACAATAGTCCATCGTGAGAGATTTTTTCAGATAACTCGGCCAAAAATGAAGGACACCGACTCCCACCGAATAATCAAAGCTTCGGTTACCCAATACATTCTCCGCAATCCGCACGACCACATCCACTAGCAGCAACGCACTGATTCCCGTCATATACCGGGAAATATCCCGTTCCAGAATCATAGCAATAGCCATAGCAGGGATGGCACTTTCAATCATCGGAATCAGCACCGTCAGTACCCCCCTCAGCGGAATCTGCCACTTTGCATGAGGAAAAAATCGGAACACTACCTTATACACACGAATGATATATTTCATATGCCCCTCTTCCTTTCTTGAATCTTTCTTACTATATCCTATCATATTTCTTTTGAGACAACAAAAAAAGTGCACGAATGGTAAAAATTCGTGCACGAGTTGTATCTAGTTAATATTTTAATTAAAATATTAACGTTGATTCTAACTTTTTATTGTGTTATAATAACTATGCTGTCGACTCTTTCCAGCAGGAAGGAGGTGAGACCGATATATTCATTAGACAACTTCATCCTTTCTGTTATGGCTATTGTAATGGGACATTACATATGCAAATGGTTGGACAGAAAGTAACGACAGCCTGCCTGATAAAAAGCCCCGGAGTCCGCAGCTCCGGGGCTTTTTGTGAAACCGATATATCAGTTAGACAATTCTTTCAGATAAATAATACCACAATCCTTTTTCTTACGCAAGTCTTTTCTACTTTTTTCTCTCTATCAGTTCAGCATAAGCTTCCAATCGTTTTATTTGATCAGTCATTTTTTGATATTCTTCTACAGATATGACTACTGCTGTCGGTTTATTATTCTTCATGACTAAATATTCCTGATGATTTTCTGCCACGTCATTAAATATCTTATTTGCCTTTCCCTGGCTGAATTCAGACACAGACACAAAATTATTTACAAGGTTAATACTCATGCATATCCCTTCTTTCGAAAAACTAATCCAATTCCACTATAACAAAACCATTTCATTTGTGCAAGCACCATTTCACAACGGAAGCATAATTTCCGTAGCAAAAGCACCCGGTTCATTTTTCCGATTAATAAATCCATCGTACTTCTCAACAATATTATCAATTCGCTTCAGACCATGTCCATGGTTGCCCCGCTTATGGCTGATAAATTCTTTATCCAACTTCCGAATCACTTCATTGGTGGCATTGGAAACGGAGATATAGAGCTGCTCTTTAAAAACACCAATATAAATTCTCATAAAACGGCGTTCTCCCTCTTTCAATTTATCGCAGGACTCCATACCATTATCAATAAGGTTACCAATAATCACACACAGGTCGATATCACTAACGGTAAGCTGCTTCGGAACCTTCGCCTTGCAATTGATTTCAATATCGTGTTTTGCCGCCACCGAAAGTTTGCTGCTGAGAATCGCATCCACACTGACATTTCCCGTCTTGATAGCGATATCAATGGCATCGAGATCTTCTTCCAACTGATCCAGATACTCCTTGACCTCCTCGATTTGGTTCAGTGCCAGATGTGCCTTGATTTTCTGCATATGATTATGATAGTCATGGCGCCATCCGCGCATGGTTTTGTAAATATTCTGAACTTCCTCCCGCTGTGTTTTCAAGATTCTATCCTGATACTCCCCCAATCTTTCCTCCTCCCGTCTTCTGACGAAAAAGGCAGTGAGAAATATGGTAAAGAGCAAAACAACAAGGAAGATAATTACAAGCATAACCATTGTCGAAATCTGCATAATCATTCTCCCCTTCTCAATTCCTGTGACGATAATATTCAATAAAAGCTTCATTTACCTTTTTATACTGACTCCGGCTGACTGCCACACATTTCCCGTTATCCAGAATGCATTCCGTTCTTCCCACCTTGGCAATTTTGCGCAGATTCAAAAGAGTCCCGCGCCTTGTCATCACAAATCCATTTTGTTCAAACTCTTTTTGTACGCTTCCCAGACTTGCCTTCCACTGAATTTTCTGGTTATCATAATACAATTCAATATAATGTCCACTGGATTCCAAATACCAGATATCCTCATAGGAAATTTTCAGCACTTCACTGCCCTGCTCCAACACAAAGAACACTTCCTGTCTCGTTGCCAATTCCTCTGTCGCCTGGGACAGCAAAGCAAACAGTTCCTCCTCTCTGACCGGCTTAATCAAATATCGCAGGGCACCTACTTCATAGCCCTCCAACGCATAGTCTTTCAAACCAGTGAGAAACACGATTACGGCTGTCTTGTCCTTTTCCCGGATTTTTCTGGCAAGCTCCATGCCACTTACCTGCCCCATCTGAATATCAAGAAGATAAAGGGAGTATGGAAACTGATTATCAAAAGAAAAGATCAACTGCTCCGCACTGGCATAATCATCCACCTGGCAGCTTTTCTCATTTTCTTCTCCCCATGCCAAAACGAGGGACCGGATATATTCCCGCTCTGCCTGGTCATCCTCACATATGGCAATCCGTATCCTCTCCTTCATTTCTTCCTCCTTCTTTTACGACAGTCAAGTTTTCCTCTACACCATTCGGAACACAGCAGTTACACACATCATCCCATCCTTCATCTCCGCATATACCTCACCGTCCATTTTCCGCATCATCTGCCGACAGATATATAGACCAAGACCACTTCCCTCGTTCTTCTTGGCATTTGACCCCCGCCAAAAACTCTCAAAAATATGAGGCAGTTCATGTTCCTGCAACTGACATCCGCTATTCCGGACTGTCACAAGCTGGCAATCCTCTTCTCTTGTGATTTCCATCTGCAGCACTTCGCCATCTCCATATTTCAAGGCATTTTCCATTATGTTTTGAAGCACCTCGACACCGCGGTCTAAATCCCCTTTTATCAGACAATCCGCATAGTCTCCTATTTCAAAAGGAATGCGTAGCAATTCCTGCTGTTCCTTATAATATTCTTTCACTTGTGAAAGGAGTTCCGAGAGATAAAACTCACCAGACACGATTTCAAACTGCAAAAAATCCCCTCTGGAAGCCTGTACAATCTGAGAAACAAATCCTTCAATCTCATCGGCTTTCTGATTGATATGAACAGCAATCTCATTCTGTTTTTCTCTCTCGGGGTACAAGCCTTTCGACAAAGCTTTGGCATACAGCTTTATAGCAGAAAGGGGGGTCTTAATGTCATGGGAAATGGACAGAATAAGTGTCTTTTTTTCTTTCTGCAATTTTAATTCTTTTTTCTTTTGCTCTTCCAGATTTTCACGAAGAAGATCAAGGCCCCATACAAACCGCCCAAAATACCGGCTTTTATTCTCCTTCATGGGTACAGCAAGATTGCCTTTGGATAATTCGTATGGCACTTCCACAAGAGAAGAAAATGGTTTCAATATTTTCTGCCGTATAAAAAAAAGTACACCAAGAAGGAAAAAGCTCATAGCTGCCAGAACAAAATTCATTACAACGATTGTATGCCCCGAAGATTCTGGCACATCAGAACGATATTCGATGCGGTAATAGGTACCGTTTACCTCACGAATGAGATAATCCTCTCCCTCGCCTTCAAAAAAACTCTTTCCCCGGTCTGCCATGGACGAAAGTGGAACCACCTCAGTAATGGTCTCGTACTCCGACGTTTTGACATCCGATAATCCTTTTTCTCTTATTGTTTCTACCACCCGGTTGGCTTCAACCCGGTACCGGCGTCCTTCTGTCTTTCCCCGCTCCATGAGCAATAGGAAATTGGCACCGACAATCACAACTGCCATGACACACACTGTCATAAGCAGTATCCTATCCCATCTTCTCACATCTTCCCCTCAATTTCTCTATTCAAATTTGTAGCCCACTCCCCAGACGGTGACGAGATGCACAGGCTTCTTCGGATTCTCCTCAATCTTCTGTCGCAGCCACTGGATGTGAACCGTCAATGTCTGAGGCTCAGAAAAGCTGTCAAAGCCCCAGACACGATTGAAAATATAATCCTTGCTCAATACTTTACCCGGATTCTCCATCAACAGAAGCAACAGTTCGAACTCCTTGCCCCGAAGTTCCAGAGTCTCCCCATTCCTCGTAACCTTGCGGCTAACCTTATTCAGGGTGAGTCCGCCTGACGTAATCACATCCTGGGCATAGCGTCTCTTGAAAATACCATCTATTTTGGCCAACAGCAAGTCAATGTCATACGGCTTCTCAATGTAATCATCCGCCCCTAAGAGAAGTCCATTGAGCTTATCCTCTTTCTCGATCCGGGCACTGACAATGAGAATCGGGGTGTTGCTGGTTTCCCGGATTTTTCGACAGACCGAAAAACCATCCACACCGGGTAGCATGATATCCAGCACCAACAATCTTGCCCCCTGTCTTTCATACAGCTCCAGGGCTTCTTCGCCAGTCTGACAAAAGACGGCACGATACCCCTCTGCCATCAAAAAATCCCGTAGCAAAACAGCCAGTTCCTCGTTGTCCTCCACAATCAAAATATCAATCACGGTCTGTCTCCCTTCCGTCCGGTATAAACTACCAGCCCATTTCCAGCAGCCAGTTATTGAGCGCTCTCTCCCGCTCACGCATACCGGACGCGTCACTAATGCTGTCTAAATTGTACTCTCCTTTTATATTTCCGTCAACCAGATAAAGCACCCGGGAACATTTTGCCGCCACCTTCACATCGTGGGTTACAAGTAAAATAGCCGTTCCCTGCTCATTAATTTTTTTCAATTCTTCCATAACTTCTTCTGATGCAGTGCGGTTCAGAGCCCCGGTTGGTTCATCCGCAAAAATCATTTTCGGACTGTTCATCAGACTCCGGCAGATGCAGGCGCGTTGCAACTGTCCACCGGACACTTCGGTAATGTCATTGTCTGCCACGTCTACAATACCCAGCCGGCGCATGAGAGACTCTCCCCTTTTTGTTGTCTCCCTGCGGCTTTCCTTGATCTTGTGGGATTGGCAGGAGGGGAGGATAATATTATCAAAAACCGACAGATTGCGCAGCATATACATTTGCTGAAAAATAAATCCCATCTCGTTCAATCGAATATCTGCCAGTTCTTTTTCTCCCATTGCTGCGATATTTTCATTTTCAAACCACACCTCTCCGGAGGTAATGGTATCCATACCAGACACAGCATAAAGAAGTGTTGACTTACCGGATCCGGAGGGCCCCATAATCGCCGTCATCTCTCCTTCATTTACTGTAAAATTGACATTTTTCAACACATTATTCTGTCTCTTATTCAAAATGTAGGTTTTGCACAAATCCTTTACTTCCATAATACGTTCCATCTTCTTTTCTCCTTTACTCAATATTCGATGTTTCAGCCGGTGAAATCCGACGGACTCCAAGTGCCGTCAGGACGCTGGCAATCAACGTTACTATAGTCACAAACAACGGATAACAAACATATACTTCCCAAGGGATTATTTCAAAGGTAATTGTCTCTGCCCCCATCATACGGAATACCGGTCCCACGGCAAGCTGGGATAAAGGTGTAGAAACTGCTGTGGCAAGAAGGGTAGCACACACCAATATAATTCCAATCCGAAGGCTTTGCCAGAGAATCACACTGCGATTCCGAAAACCAATAGCTTTCAACATTCCAATTTCTCCCCGTTCACTTGTCAGGAAAGATTTCATCATCAGAACGGTCACCAAAATGTTAATGCAAATTACCACAAATAGGATTAAGGTTACAACACCGTCAATCTGACTGGCAACTCCGCCTATCATCTCGTCAATATAGTCTCCCGAACGATCAACAGATGAATTTGGAAATTCTTTTGTAATTTGTTCTTTTCTTTCCTCTTTTGTCTCCTCGTCCGGATGATCCGTATATCTCACCTGTGCTGCAAAAAATCCGGACATATACCGGTCGTTCAGTCTCTCCTTTTCAGAAAAGCGTACCCCCTCTCCCATATTATTCATGGTTTGAATATAACCGGTTATGATATATCTCTTGGAAGAATCACCTTGATAAATGGTAATTTTATCACCAATTTCTACATCTAGTTTTTCTGCAATAATTTTGGTAATTGCCACCTCATTGGCGCATCTCGGAGAATCCCCCTGTGTATACGTATATTCTTCTGCCGTCACATCTCCAACTCCCGAAAACGCCAGAGAAGAACAATTATTATCACCATTCTCCATCTTAAGTCGATACACACATTCCATGTGCACTTTCGCCGGGATTCCTTTTGCCGCCAGTTTATCCCGAATCTCCTGCAGCATTCCTTCCACCGCCTCACGATCGGTTGCCCCATTCATCAACACCACATCGTCCCGGTTGATGCAGAGATCGCACTCTGTCATAGAGAACCATGCCAGTAAACGATCGGACTTCAACGTATTGGCTGTATTGACTGGTATAATCACGAGTAGAATTCCAACGGTAAACGCCAGCAGAAGAATACCAAAACGCCTGAAACAGCTCACAATATCATTGACAGCAAGGAAAAGGAGTGTCGGCAGGTGCCCTCTTCTCAAGGAAAACCTGCTCTTTTTCTTAAAACGTTCACCCGTTGCTCCTTTCCGGATTGCCTCCACCGGCTTAATCCTGTTAATCTTCCGAGTGACCAGATAACTGAACAAGAGAACAATTCCCACTACAATCAAGGAGGCAAGAATACTCACACTCAGATTCCCCTTATTTTCCATAATGATGTTTTGAGAAACCTTTTTCAGCAACATATTGCCAAAAGGAATTCCACATATAAATCCAATTATACCACCCACCACGGCAATCACTGCATACTTCATGGCATAGAGGCCACGAATCTGTCGGCTCTTGATACCGATGGCTTTCATGACACCAATCTCAGAAAATTCCTCTTTCATCGTAAACACAATAGCAAATCTTAAAATAATCAGCGAAATAAGAATCAGGCAGATACTGACAACCAGCAAAACGGCAGCAACCACCATATCCATAACATACATTCTCTCAACAGTCGCTTTATTCGCACTGAATGCGGCCATAATTTTGTTTTGGGAATTCAGCTTCTTTTCAAATTCTTCCACATGATCACTATAAACATTATACATGCGGTACATGGTATTCTTGTCAACCCGCATCAGTTTCTTAAAATCTTCTGAATTCACCAGACATCTGGTCATGCCAATCATTTCGGATCCATAAAGTGCATCTTTGGTACTTCCTGCCACCTTGAAATCCACATTGCCATCCAATGTTTCAATGGAAAGTGCATCTCCCGGTCTGATATCGTACTTCTCCAATAGTGTTGCCGTCAGATAGATTTCTCCCGGCTTCACTTCACGTATTGGCTGATCGTTCTTGTCAAAAACGGTAATAACCGAATCTTTTATATCAGAAACCGAAAACGTGTTGCCATAATCCAAAGTGGTTCCTTTCACTTTCACCTTCTTGGCACTGAATGCACAAAGATCCTCCATCCGGTATGAGACATTTTCCTGTTTGGCAAACTCCTCAAAGTTTTTCTTTGAAACATCATCCAGAATCGCAAGCCAGTAATCCGGCACCCCTGCTTTCTCAAAATAATTGTCCATCGCCGTGCTAATCGACATAATATTTTTCACACTGCTGGAAATGAACATGGATACCAGAAAGATAAATAGCAACAAAATCATATTCATCGTTTTCCGGCGTCGCAAGTCCCTTTTTAGTATTCTTGCATACATATCGCTGCTCCTCTCATTTTTTGCTGTAGTCAGTCTAACAGATAAAATGTTAAATAATCCTTAAATCAGAGAAAAAAAATAAGACCTACATGGTCTAACTAAAAGCATTTGTGCAAGGCTCCCCTTCCTGTGTACTTTCGGGTATACGGGTATAAAAAAAGCGCGAGACGGGACTCGAACCCGCGGCCCCAACCTTGGCAAGGTTGTGCTCTACCAACTGAGCCACTCGCGCATTTGCTAAACACAAGTGATATTATACTGAAAATATTCCCTTATGTCAAGGATTTTTCCAAATAAGTTTTTTCTCTAAGCTTCCGATACAAATGATGAACCGGCAGACCTACTACATTGAAATAATCCCCCTCAATCCCTTCAATAAATTTGCTGAATATTCCCTGAATTCCATAAGCCCCTGCTTTATCATAGGGCTCCTCGCTTGCAATATAGGTTTCAATTTCTTCTTCGCTCATTGTTGCCACTTTCACTTTGGTCCCCTCTGAAAAGGTTTCAATATGCTGCACATCATTCCCTTTAACAAGAATCGTTACTCCCGTATATACCATATGGCTCCGCCCCTGTAATAGATGAATTATGGCTCTGGCATCCTCTTTATCTTTGGGCTTTCCCAGTATTTTATCATCCACTGCCACCACGGTATCTGCCCCTATAACGACGGCTTCTGTTATCTCCCGTGCCACCGCCTCTGCTTTCTGGAGAGACAATTCCTCTGTAACTTTGGCTGGGTCTGTATGAGTAATAATTTCCTCTGCGTCAGACACTTTTACCTCAAAGGGGATCCCCAACATACCCAGAAGTTCCTGCCGTCTAGGCGACTTAGATGCTAATACTATTTTTTTCATGGTCTTGTCTTTCCTTTCTACTGATAACCGCGGATTTTCCGATATTACGGACTGTTTTTCATATAGAGAATCATTTAGTACGTAACTTTTTGATAAGGTTACGTACTAAAAAGGAAATCACATGGCCTACAGTACGTAAATTCCTGCCAAAATCTCCCTAAAAAGTCCCATCCTCTTATTTCATCACACTTATTTAGAAAAAAATCTCTATTTTTTACGGTTCTTAACTATAATTCGCACTCTGGTACGTAATCCTCTAAATTTCTAACGGACTAAATTATGCTGGTTCGCCTATTTAGTCCGTAAAATCCCATCCCCCCGGGAGCCCCATCTCCCCGCGTAAGCATTGAGCCCCCATTCGCGAATCGCAGATTCGCTCTTGTCGGGCTTTCGCCCTATACCAACACATGCGTAAGCATTGAGCCCCCCATTCGCGAATCGTAGATTCGCTCTTGTCGGGCTTTCGCCCTATACCAGCACATGCGTAAGCATTGAGCCCCCATTCGCGAATCATAGATTCGCTCATGTCGGGCTTTCGCCCTATAAGTCTAAAAACAATAACGACTGCCTGTGAGCCAGCTCACGCAGTCGTTATTGTTTTCATCCTTGCAGGGCTCAATGCTTACGCATAGTATTTCACGCCGCTAAGGAAGATTTTCTGGTCTTGTTCGCCGTAGATGTTCACTGCAACGCCGTCACCGCGACGCTCTGAGTGAGCCATCTTACCGAGGACGCGTCCATCCGGACTAGTGATACCCTCGATGGCACTATAGGATCCATTCGGATTGAAATCTTCGTCCATGGTCGGATTACCATTTACGTCTACGTACTGGGTTGCTACCTGACCGTTGGCAAAAAGTTTCTGAATCCACTCGTCGTTGGCCACAAAACGTCCCTCGCCGTGGGATGCCGGGATGGAATAAACACCACCTAACTCGGCCTCCTGCAGCCACGGGGATTTATTCGTAACTACTTTCGTATATACAGTCTTCGATACATGGCGGCCAATACTGTTGGTAGTCAGTGTCGGAGAATCTGCTGTCTGGGTGGTAATCTTGCCATATGGTACAAGGCCAAGTTTGATTAATGCCTGGAAACCATTACAGATACCCAGCACAAGACCATCTCTCTGGTCTAACAGTTCATGAACCGCATCCTTGATTTTCTCGTTACGGAAAATCGAAGTAATAAACTTCGCAGAGCCATCCGGCTCATCACCGGCACTGAATCCGCCGGCAAACATCAGAATCTGGGATTCACGGATTGCCTTCTCAAAAGCATCCACACTGTCCGTAATGTTCTGCTCCGTCATATTCTTGAATACAATACTCTCTGTCTCAGCTCCTGCTGCCTGGAAAGAAATCGCTGTATCATACTCACAGTTGGTACCTGGGAATACCGGGATAAACACCTTCGGTTTTGCCACTTTATGCTTACATACATAAATGTCCTTCGTGTCATAAACACCGGTATCAATCTTCTTATCTTCTACACCGGAGCGTGTCGGGAATACTTTCTCCAGAGTTCCTGTCCATGCAGCCAGCGCCTCCTCCATGGAAATCACTTCCTCGTCGCAGACAAACTGCTGCTCCGAAAGAACCTTACCGAATTTCTCATAGGAAACACCGGACGCATCCAGCTTCGCCAAATCTTCCTCTGCCACCTCGGCGATGATTTCGCCATATCCCGGTGTGAAGAAGAATTCTTTCGGGCGGTGCTTACAGAACTTCGCACCAAGTTTGTTACCAAATGCCATCTTCGCAACTGCATCGGCAATACCATTACCATCCAGCGCCTGTGCCGAAAGAATCACGCCATCACGCATCAACTTCGTAATCTTCTCATACTGCTCCATAATAAACGCAAAATCCGGAAGATCATAGGCATCCTTCTGAATGTTGAATTTCACAAGACGGCTACCCGGCTTCTTCAATTCGTTGGTCACCACATCCGAAAGATTTGCCACATCTACAGCAAAGGAACACAAAGTCGGTGGTACATCTATATCGTTGAAAGTACCGGACATACTGTCCTTACCGCCGATGGAAGGCAGTCCCAGTTTAATCTGTGCATCATAGGCACCAAGCAGAGCAGCCATTGGCTCGCCCCAGCGTTTCGGGTCCTCTGTCATACGCTTGAAGTACTCCTGGAACGTAAAACGGATTTTCTGATAATCGCCACCTGCTGCCACGATTTTCGCAACAGAAGTAAGCACCGCATACTCAGCTCCATGGTAAGGACTCCAGCTCATAAGATAAGGATCCATACCATAACTCATCATCGTTACCGTGTCACATTTACCATCCAGTACCGGAAGCTTAGCAATCATGGTCTGGGTTGGTGTCAGCTGGTATTTGCCACCATACGGCATATTGACGGTGCAGGCACCAATGGAACTGTCGAACATTTCCACAAGCCCCTTCTTGGAGCAGGCATTCAGACTTGCCAGTTTCTTCAGGAAAGCATCCTTGAAATTCCCTATTTTATCTACCTTATTCAGATAATTATCGGCTTTCTTCGGGCTCTCCACCTGGACATCCGTCTCCTGGTGAGCACCATTCGTATCGAGGAACGCACGGGAAATATTTACGATTTCCTTTCCTCTCCATTTCAGCACCAGTCTCGGAGATTCCGTTACGGTTGCCACACAGACAGCCTCCAGATTCTCTTCCTCTGCGTAGGCAAGCATCTTGTCCACATCCTTGGGATCTACAACAATAGCCATACGCTCCTGTGATTCGGAAATAGCAAGCTCCGTACCATCCAGACCAGCGTATTTCTTTGGCACTTTATCCAAATCAACTGTCAGGCCATCCGCCAGCTCACCAATTGCCACGGACACTCCGCCGGCACCAAAATCGTTACATTTCTTAATCAGACGGCTGACCTCTTCCCGACGGAACAGTCTCTGAATCTTACGCTCGGTCGGTGCATTACCCTTCTGCACCTCAGCCCCACAGGTATCAATAGATGCTGTATTGTGAGCTTTGGAAGAACCGGTTGCTCCACCACAGCCGTCACGCCCGGTACGTCCACCCAAAAGGATAATCACGTCATCCGGATCGGAATTTTCACGAATTACATTTTTTCTTGGAGCGGCACCCATAACAGCACCAATCTCCAGACGCTTTGCCACATAGTTTGGATGATAAATCTCATCTACCAGTCCGGTTGCCAGACCAATCTGATTACCGTAAGAGCTGTATCCCTTCGCTGCTCCCGTCACAATCTTTCTCTGGGCAAGCTTTCCTTCCATTGTCTCTTTCAAGGATTTGGTGGGATCTGCTGCTCCCGTCACACGCATAGCCTGGTACACATAACCACGGCCTGACAATGGATCACGAATCGCACCGCCGAGACAAGTGGCTGCACCACCGAATGGCTCAATCTCAGTCGGATGATTGTGAGTCTCATTCTTGAAGAAAACAAGCCACTCCTCCGTCTCCGGACCATTGCCATGATCAATTTCCACCGGTACAACAATAGAGCAGGCATTAATCTCGTCGGACACTTCCATATCCTCAAGTTTTCCTTCCGCACGAAGCTTTTTCATACCGAGAAGTGCAATATCCATCAAGGAAACAAACTTATCATCCCGGCCTTTGTACATTTCATCATGAGCCGCTTTGTATTCCTGATATGTCTTTTCCACCGGTTCCTTATAATCCCCTTCAGAAAAAGTAACATTCTTTAACTCTGTCAAAAACGTCGTATGACGACAGTGGTCAGACCAGTAGGTATCCAACACTCGAATCTCAGTCATAGACGGATCACGATTTTCTTCCCCTTTAAAATAATTCTGAATATGAAGAAAATCTTTAAAAGTCATGGCAAGACCCAGTGATTCATACAGGGCTTTCAGCTCTTCTTCCGGCATATCCTTAAATCCATCAAAAATCTTCACATCGGCCGGTTCTTCAAACTCCGTCACCAAAGTCTCCGGTACAACCTCATCGGTCTCACGAGAGTCCACCGGGTTGATACAATATGCCTTAATCCGGTCAAAATCTTCATCCGAAATATCACCAGTTAATACATACGTTGTTGCCGAACGGATAATCGGCTCTTCCTTCTCATTTAACAATTTCACACACTGTTCTGCCGAATCCGCACGCTGGTCAAACTGACCGGGAAGATATTCTACCGAAAACACCTTGTTATCACTGTTTTTCGGAAAATCTCCTTCATAGACATCATCTACCGGCGGCTCGGAAAACACCGTGACCAGTGCTTTCTGATAAGTAGCCTCGGAAATCGATTCTACATCATAACGGATTAATACCCGAACATCTGTCAATGTGCTGATATCCAGATATTTCTTCAACTCCTGCTTCAGTTCCTTTGCCGCTACGGCATAGGGTTGTTTTTTTTCAACGTAAATCCTCTTAACGTCTGCCATGATATCCTCCATCTTTGCTGTATTTATCCAGGATCTTGTTCCTACTGCTGTGTATCATCTGTAGTCAGATAACCAATGTTAACTCTGCCCTTCCAATAACTCTGTGCGGTTGCCGTATACTCAGCCTTAATCGTATTTTTGTAAGTCGCATCAAACTGAGTTTCCTTCTCTTGGGAAATCACACTTTCGCACTGGTTGTTATACGCTTCCGGATCATTGTTGTTGACCATCTTGATAACATAGTAACCATCCTTGGTCTCAAGAACATCTGATACTTCCCCATTCTTCATGGTTTTCACCTTTTTCAATGTCTTCTTGTCCAAGAAGTCCTCATCCGTCTCAACCAGGTCTTTCGTTGAATAGGAAATTGCTTTGTTGTTATCATCAATTTTATCATCATTTTTATCGGTCATAACATTTTTCGTGAAATCTTTTGCCTTTGCTGCCTTTTTCTGCAGTTCTTCCATATCTTTCTTTCCCTGGGCAATAGTCTTGGCATCTTTGTCCTTGGAATTCCCCTCACTGTCTGTCTCAGTCTTGGCAAACACATAATACTGAAGCGTATACTGACGATAAGACTTCTTGTCCACTGTCTTCTTTAAAGCATCCTCATCAATATTCAAAGTAGCAATTACAGAATCTTTGTATTTTTCACCAAGCTTGTCTTTCTCCATGACGGTAGTCAGAGTAGCCTCATCCAGCCCCTTCATCTTCTTCTGCTTGTCTGTCATATTCTTTCTTGCATTTTTGACATCTTCCTGCACCGCTTTTTTCTCTTCATCCGTCAGGGATAAGCCTTGTTTCTGGGCACACATATACAGAATCTCACGTTTTTTCAATGTCTGCATAATCTGCTTTTTATAAGTACTGGAATACGTTTCCCCATCTTCCGCTGTGTCCTCCCAATCAAAAGACATATTATACATTGCGTACATGTTAGGCATCGCTTCTGCCTGGTAAATATCATACAGCGCCTCCGGATAGTTCACCGTATGAGTCACCGTCTTGCCATCCTTGTCCTTGCCCTCTACCGTCAAAATGGCCCTTGGGCGAAGATTCACCCAGCAGACACCACCACCCAGTACGGCAACCAAAAGAATACCAACAATAAGAAGTACCATATTCTTACTGATTCCTTTGCTCTGCTTCACAGAGGACTGCATTCCATCCCCATTATTTTTCAAAATTTTCTTTGCGCTATTCATTTTCTTTCAGCCTCCATAGATTATTAATACAAAATCATTTTGTATTCTACCATAAAAAAACAAGATTCGCAATAAGTACCACAAACATTTCACACATTTTCCCAAAAGAAAAAAGCAACGAGAAAACGCTCTCATTGCTTTTCATGCAGGAGATGGGACTTGAACCCACACGATATTGCTACCACAGGCACCTGAAGCCTGCGCGTCTGCCAATTCCGCCACTCCTGCGAACAAATGATATATTATCATCTAAATCCACAAATGTCAATTACTATTTTCATTTTTTTTTGCATATTGCTCTTTTTTGCCGGAAATGATAATATAAACGTGCGAAAACGTTTTCACTATTTATGGGGATTTGTTCAGCTATTCTTGTCTTTATTTTACTTGTTTACGGCGTAAAACAGTAAATGAATACGTTTTCTATTTTTAGCAGAAAATAACTTTTTGATTATGTTAGTATGAATACAAACAAATCAGAAAGGATGATTCAAAATGAAACGAATTGGTAAATCAATAATCACAATGGCACTTCTTGTGACAATGATATTGTCCCTGACTGCCTGTGGCAGCCCGAAAGAAGAAAAGACATCGGTACACATTGCATACTTTCCTAATATAACACACGCACAGGCTCTGACAATGAAGAGCAAGAAAACATTAGAAGAAAAATGGAAAGACCGCTGTGACGTGTCCTGGAAATCCTTTAATGCCGGACCAGCTGAGATGGAAGCTATTTTTGCTGGCGAAATTGATCTGGGTTATATCGGCCCAGTCCCAGCACTGAGTGCCAATGTAAAATCCAATGGGGATGTCAAAATCATCTCCAACGCAACTGATGCCGGTTCTGTACTATTGAAGCGAAAGGATGCCAACATCCAATCTGTAAAGGAGCTGGACGGAAAAAAAGTAGCCGTTCCTCAGGTTGGAAACACCCAGCATCTCTGTCTTCTTCACATTTTAGAGGAAAACGGATTGAAGACAACAGACAAAGGAGGGACAGTAACTGTCAATGCCAGTTCCAATGCCGACATACTCAATCTGATTGACAATGGCAGTGTCGATGCGGCACTGGTACCGGAGCCATGGGGTACCACCATCGAAAAAAATGGAAATGCCGAGGTTTTATTGAATGAAAAAGAGGTCTTTATGAATGGAGACTATCCGGTTGCCGTCGTAGTGGCAAGCAACGATTTTATGAAAGAACATCCGGATTTGGTGAAAGAGTTTCTGGAAGCCCACGAAGATACTTCACTCTATATTAACCAGAATACCGGCGAGGCAGCCAATATTATCAACGCTGAAATCAAAGAGGCTACCGGCAAATCTTTGGAAACAGATATTTTGAAATCTGCCTTCTCAAGAATGACCATTAACACAAAGATGAACAAAAAAACAATCCTTGAATTTGCACGAATCAGCAATGAAGAAGGATTCATCAATAAAATACCGGAGGAAAAAGATGTTTTTGCAGATACAATCAGTCAGTAAAACTTTTCATAACAGAACAACTCGTAAAAGAAAGCAGCTTCCCGGAAAGGAACCAAAGGAAACGCTGCAGAATATTAATCTCGAGATTAAACAGGGAGAATTTATCTGTATTGTTGGTCCTTCCGGCTGTGGCAAATCTACCCTCCTGAATCTGGTTGCCGGATTGGACCAGCCAACAGAAGGACAGATTCTTTTGGAGGGAAATCCCATTACCGGACCAGGCTCTGACCGGGTTGTCATGTTTCAGGAGCCAGCTTTATATCCTTGGCTCAGTGTACGAGAAAATGTCATGTTTGGCCTGCAAATTGCAGGTCAAACAAAGGAGCAACAGCTGGAAATCTCGGAACGCTACCTGAAAATGGTTGAGCTCTGGCATTGTAAGGATTATCCGATTCACCAGTTGTCCGGCGGCATGAAACAACGAACTTCTCTGGCACGTGCACTGGCTCTGGATGGCAAATTGCTTCTCATGGATGAGCCATTTTCCGCTTTGGATAAACAGACCATCAATATATTACGTGCGGAACTGGAACAGATTTGGGAACAGACCGGCAAAACGATTCTCTATGTGACTCATAGTGTGGAAGAAGCTGTATATTTTGCCGACCGGATTGTGGTTATGTCTGAAAACCCGGGACAAATCCGTGACATCATACCGGTTACACTTCCTCGTCCAAGAAATATTGAGGGTAGTGATTTTCTGGCTCTGCGAAAACGTATTCTTTCCCAGATTCAAATCAGTGCAAAGAAAAGTGTCGCCGATGAATTCGACCATTCTCAGGAGGTAAGTGTATGAAACCAAAAAAAGTAATCGGGAGTATTGCATTCGCGGTGGGATTGCTGCTGCTTTGGCAGCTTCTTTACGTAATTTTTGTCGACTGGCTTGCTCTGGCCAAACCCTATGCGGTTCCCCATCCTGCCGGTGTTTGGGAAAGTTTCATCACGCTCCTTTCCGATGGAACTCTTTTCTCTGCCATTGGCAACAGTATGCTCCGGGTTCTGGCAGGTTTTGGCATTGCCATTATCATCGGTGCCATTCTGGGCATCCTGATTATACAGAGCCGCTACCTGGAAACAAATCTAAAGCCTGTACTATTGGGAATCCAGACGCTACCCAGTATCTGCTGGGTGCCCTTTGCCATCCTTTGGTTTGGTCTGTCCGAAAGTGCCATTATCTTTGTGGTTATTATGGGGTCTGCCTTTGGCATTGCCATCGGCGTGGAAAATGCCGTAAAAAATGTGCCTCCTTACTATATCAAAGTGGCACAGACAATGGGTATCACAAAAAGTAAATTATATCGAAAAGTTATTCTCCCGGCCATACTTCCATCCCTAATCGGAACACTGAAACAGGGATGGTCCTTTGCCTGGCGCGCCCTCATGTCCGGCGAAGTTATGTCTGCTTCTGTCGGGCTTGGTTACACGCTGATGATTGGCCGGGATCTGGCAGATATCAATCAGGTAATGACTGTCATGATTGTTATTATTCTTCTTGGCATCATTTTTGATAAAGGAATTTTTTCCACCTGGGAAAATTATCTTCTACGGAAAAGAGGACTAGGAGAGAAAAATACACAAAGCTAACAGCTGGAACGGAGGTCTTTATGTCCTTAAAGAAAATTGCCAAAATGACCGGTGCGTCTGTATCCACGGTATCACGAGTTCTCAACAATCCACTGTATCGTTGTCAGGACAAAGAGCTGGCGGAGCAAATCCGCCAGACTGCACGAGAACTTAACTATATACCTAACGACAGTGCCAGACGGCTGAAAATGGGAAAAACAACTTCCTCTACTGATACCGGGACTTACCGAATCGATCTTTTGCTGACAAGATTTGATTCTCTGGAAACAGATTCCTTTTTTCAGGAAGTCTTTTGTTGCGTTGAGACAGAATTCCACAAGCAAAACTGTATCGTTGGAAAAATTCTGAATATACCAGATCTCTCAGTCTATCAGGGCACCCGGCCTTTCCCTCCGGCGGATGGACTGATTATCCTTGGCAAATGTCCGGCTGATCTTGTAGAGCCTCTTTCAAGGCTCTATCCGGCTATTCTGGCCATTGACCGAAACCCTACAGACTACCGCATGGACGAAGTGGTCTGCCGAGGGACCCAGGCAGCCACTCTGGCAGTGGAATATCTTCTGGATCTTGGACACACAAAGATAGCATACATTGGTGATTGCAATCAGGAGTCCCGCTACATTGGCTACTACGAGTGTCTGCTCTCCCACAAAGTTCCTCTCATCTATGACTACATTGTGTCAACAAGGCAGACACGAGATGAAGGGGAAAGAGCCTTGTGCCATCTGGCTGAACTATCTCATCCGCCCACGGCAGTTTTCTGTGCCAACGACACAACCGCCATTGGTTTTCTTACTGCCATGCAGAAATTCAACGGGCGGAAGCGAAAAAACATCTTTCGTCCTGCCGTTGTTTCTATTGATGACATTGAAGAGGCAGCACAGGTTTCACCAATGCTGACAACGGTACATATACCAAAGGAAGAAATGGCTCATCTGGCCGTCCTCACAATACGCGACAGACTAGATGGTGGACACCGCATTTACAGCCGCACGGAACTCCCCTGCCATCTCGTGGTCCGGGAGTCTTCCGGTTTCCATATCCGTTGACCAAAGTTCCGGTATTCCGTTCTTTTGCAAAAGAAATATATTTGTGATATACTATTGTCAATAACTTTATGATACTTGTTGGGGATTGGAGGATAATATATGTTAATCAATCCGGGAATGTTACTTTTTGCCCTGCTCGATTCGGGGATTGCTTTTCTTCTTGTATTTTTTGTAACCCGTTCAAAGTTTGGCGGCGCCAAAAGCACTCTGGCCCGCACTTTGGGCGCCATTTTCGGCACTCTTGTGTTTATTGCATATTTTGCCGCCATGATCTGGTTTAATACAGAGCGCCACACAATAAGCGATGCCGGAAAAATGGTGGTCTACGCCGCACCTATTGTCCTGAGTATTTTGATGACGGCTCTGACTCTTTTGTCCCAGCCACCGACGAAAAAAGAAGATGGTGAAAAAACAGAGGGGCAGTCGGAGGAAACGGAAGAAAATGAAGAAGCTTCTGGGGAGGAGCAGTAATAGTAATGTTTTCTTTTCTTTCCTAATCTTGTTACTTTCTGTTTTTTGTAAATTCCGTCCTGCTTTCGGATGTGCAATTCAATATGCTTGACGATAACTTAATGACAATGAATTTGCTGCTACGCAGCTTTCGAAAGAAATCCCCCACAGAACTTTATGCAAGCTTTTTTCTGTGGGGGATTCCTTTTGATTACTTCGTAAAATTCATTGTCATCTTCACACAACATCGTCAAGCATATCTGCACCCCCGAAAGCCATGACGAATTTACTATAAAAACAGAAAAAAAGATTAGGACAAGAAAAGGAAAACACAGTTATTATGAGAGCAGGAAACTTGCTTTTCCGATCACATAGCAAATTCCGTTGTAAATGTGCCTCTGAACAGTGGTGAAATGGTCGCAGCAATATGTACTGTCTGAGGATTGTCAGGATGTTGCACGAAGTGCAAAAAGGAAGGATGGGAATGAAACAATGCTTGCATTATGTTTCATTCCCATCCTTCCTTTTTTATGCGTTGCGCTAAACATCCTGCCAATCTGAGTTACATATTGCCAGACCGTTCTTTCACCACTGTTCAGAGGCACATTTACAGGACATTTGCTCCGGGTGCGAGGAAAAACAAGATTCCTGCGCCCCACCTGCCGCTTAGCAGTATTTCTTCAAATGTTTCTTCTTAATCTTCTGGATGTTGCAGGCAAAGATAATCGCTACTACCTTTTTCTTGCTATTGAGATAGAAACGGATTCTGTACTTGCCATAGGTTGCATCTCCATAGGTTTTTACCTTATTCTTTTTCAATCCCTTCATCTTTGTGAAGGGGTCTTTGGATGTACATTTTTTCCAGGTCAGTTCTCCATAGGCACTTTGAACCTTCGCCTTTGTTGAGCCAATCTTGATTCCCCGGGCAGTTGTCTTCTTTTTGCTGCCACCTTTCCACTGTCCGTTCCATGCGTAACCATTATTGTAGCCATGGCGCTGGCAAAAATACACGAAATTCTCAGAATTGAATTTATCAAAATCCTTTTTTCCCATTTTCGCCACAACCGTCACGGTACAGTTCAGGGTAATACCGTCCACACTGGCAGAAATTACGGTTTTACCTTTTTTCTTTCCTTTTATCTTTCCCGTCTCATCTACAGTAGCAATCTTTTCATTGGCACTTTTCCATGTCACTGGAGACTCAGTGCCTGTGATTACAGGTTTTACTGTCTTTCCAACCATGATAATGGCTGATTTCTTACTAATCGCAATTTTTGACACATCCACTGGCGTTGCCGTTGGCGTTGGTACAGCAGTTGGTTCCACGGCAGACCCGGTAGCCGTTGTCGCAGTAGAAGAATTCCCTTGCTGGTTTTCCTCTGCGTTGACATTCACAGAAACATTCACCATCAGACCAAGCACCAGCGATGCACACAGCACTGCGCTCCATATTTTCTTATTTCTTTTTTGCATTGTTATTCCGCCCCTTTCTTATTCTACGATGTAATAAATACAGATAACCCCTATTTATATTATCTGATTCCACTGATTTTGTCCAGTGAAACTACCAAACACCTATACCGTAATACAAGTTTGTGTCAAATATATTACATTTACGCCAATTCCACCACACCGGTATACAGTTGATAATATCTACCCTTCTTTTCCAGAAGTTCTTCGTGGGTTCCACGCTCAATAATTTCTCCCTGCTCCAGCACCATAATGCAATCTGCATTGCGTACCGTGGACAGGCGATGGGCAATAACAAAAGTCGTGCGGTTTTTCATAAGCCGTTCCATACCGTGGTCAATATGCATCTCGGTACGGGTATCCACGGAACTGGTGGCCTCGTCCAGAACAAGAATCGGTGCCAGTGATAAAGCTGCCCGGGCAATGTTCAGAAGCTGTCTCTGTCCCTGACTCAGGTTGGTTCCATCGCCCTCCAGAACCGTATCATAACCATCTTCCAGCCGCATGATAAACGAATGGGCACTGGCCGTCTTTGCTGCCTGTTCCACTTCCTCGTCCGTCGCATCCGGACGGCCATAGCGAATATTTTCCCGTACCGTGCCACTGAACAAGTGGGTATCCTGCAGTACCATGGCAATATTTTCCCGGAGACTGCGGCGCTCATATTTTTTCAAATCAATACCATCAATGGTAATTGTTCCTTGCTGAATATCGTAAAAACGGTTCAAAAGGTTTGTAATCGTTGTCTTGCCGGCACCGGTAGAGCCAACAAAAGCAACTTTCTGTCCGGCGTGGGCATACAGATTGATATCCTTCAGTATAATTTTGTCCTCATTGTAACCGAAGTTCACATGCTCCATAATTACTTCGCCTTTAACATCCTTTAATGGAATAGCATCCTCAGCATCCGGTTCCTCCACATCGGCATCCATAACAGCAAATACACGCTCTGCACCGGCTAGGGCAGAAAAAATAGTGTTCACTTGCATGGAAATTTCATTGATGGGACGGCTGAACTGTCTGGAATAATTGACAAATACCGTCAGCCCGCCAATACTCAGTCTGCCAAAATAGCAGAGAAGACCACCAATCGTTGCCGTCAACCCATAGCATACCTGCCCGATATTTCCCATGACAGGTCCCATGATACCACCAAAGAACTGCGCCTTAATCTGCTTGTTACGAAGATCATTGTTCAAATCATTAAACTCTTCTACCGCCTTGTCCTCATGGCAGAATACTTTCACTACCTTCTGTCCGGTGACTGTTTCCTCAATATACCCATTCAATTTTCCAAGAGCACTCTGCTGCTCTCTGTAATACTTCGAGCTTCTCTTCGCAATGCCTCCTCCGGCTTTTACCATCAGAGGTACCATAAGAATGGTCAGCATTGCCAGCCAGACATTGAGGCAAATCATAATCACTGTCGTACCAATAATACTGATGGCTCCGGAAATCAACTGAATCACCGTATTGTTCATCAATTCACCAATCATATCAATATCATTGGTAAAGCGGCTCATGATGTCACCGGTGGAATTGGTATCAAAATACCGCACCGGCATATCCTGCAAATGGTCAAACAAATCCTTCCTGATGCGGATCAGCGCACGCTGGGACACACCAATCATAATTCGCTGTTGCAAATAGTTGGCTGCCACACCCACTCCATAAATCACGAGCATGGTGAGCACACCCTTCAGAAGTTCCATGGTTCCATCTGCCAGTACAGCCTGCCAGTCTGCTCCAGCCTTGCGCAGAGATAATACTTCGCCCGCCATCTTTCCGAGCTGATCCACAATTGGCTTGAGCATATAGGAGCCCGCCAGTGTAGCTCCACTGAACAAGAGCACAAATGCAAGTGCGAATCCCATCAGAATCTTATCCCTTCCCATATACTGGAGGATTCTTTTAACGGTTGCACGGGATTCTTTCGGTTTTCCCCCCATCATATTTCCATGACCATGACCTCGCCTTGGTCCCATTCCCGGCGGTGGTCCTCCCTGTGGTCCACCCTGAGGTCTGTTCTGTGCCTGACTCATCCTGCCACCTCCTCTTTATCTCTCTGGGAATAATAAATTTCCTGATACGTTTCACAGGACTCCAACAATTCCTTATGCGTGCCCTGCCCCACAATTTGTCCTTCATCCATCACAAGGATGCGGTCGGCATCCTCCACCGAAGAAATCCGCTGTGCAATAATCAGCTTTGTCGTATCCTTCAAGAACGTGGAAAAGCTCTTGCGGATTTCCGCTTCTGTTGCTGTGTCCACAGCACTGGTACTATCATCCAAAATGAGAATTTTCGGTTTCTTCAACAGCGCTCTCGCAATGCAGAGACGCTGCTTTTGTCCACCGGATACATTGACACCGCCCTGTCCCAGTTCACGATCATACCCATCTGAATTATCCCGGATAAAACCATCTGCCTGGGCAGCCCGTGCCATCTCATAAACTTCTTCATCGGTTGCATTTTCATCGCCCCAGCGGAGATTTTCCATAATGCTTCCTGAGAACAATGTATTTTTCTGCAATACCATGGCAACTCCGTTGCGGAGATGATTCAATGAATAATCTTTCACATTGATGCCATCTACCAGTACCTCTCCCTCATCGCAGTCATACAGACGCGGAATCAACTGTACCAGAGAACTCTTACCGGAACCTGTGGAGCCGATAATTCCCACCACTTCTCCGGGATTGGCAGTAAAACTAATATCTTCCAGCACATTTTTTTTATGCTTTTTATAATAACGGAATCCGACGTGTCGGAATTCGATTTTACCACTCTGTACCTGCAAATCTTTCCTTGTCGCCTTGTCATCATTTAAGTCAATGTCCGTATTCAGCACTTCCAGAATACGGTGGGAGGATGCCATGGCACGAGATCCCTGAATCATAATCATAGCCATCATCATCAGTGACATCAATATCTGCGTCACATAAGTTGTAAATGCAGTCAGGTCTCCCACCGGCATATCTCCAATCAGAATTTGCTGCCCGCCAAACCACACAACAGCCATAACCGTAACATTCATCATCAGGGTCATAATCGGCATCGTGAGAATGACTACCTTCATGGCACGAAGTGTTTTATCTTTCAATTCATTGCTTGCCCGGTCAAAGGTCTCCTTCTCAAAATCATCCCGGACAAAAGATTTTACCACGCGTTGGTTCGTAATATTTTCCTGAATACGTGAATTCAATCCATCAATTTTTGCCTGCATCACATCAAACCGTGGAAAAGCCGTCCGCATTACCAGTACCAGTGCCACTACCAACACCGGAATCACAACGCAGAACACAAGGGCAAGTTTCGCATTCATAACAAAGGCCATAATAAGTCCACCAATCATCATCCCCGGTGCCCTCAATAGCATACGCAGTCCCATGCAAAGCACGTTCTGTATGTTCGTTATATCATTG
>JALENH010000319.1 GCA_022767895.1 Eubacterium sp. | reverse complement strand
CCGGAAGATATCCGCAAAAAAATTATGAGTATGTTTACCGACCCCGACCACATCCGCGTGGAGGACCCGGGTAAACTGGAAGGGAATACGGTATTTACTTATCTGGATGCCTTCTGCAAAAATGAATTATTTGCTGAATATTTACCGGATTACAGTTGTCTTCAGGAAATGAAGGACCATTACACCCGTGGTGGTCTCGGTGACGTGAAGGTAAAGAAATTCCTCTATTCTGTCATTATGGAGGAGCTCTCACCAATACAGGCACGAAGAAAAGAACTGGAAAAAGACATCCCCGCTGTCATGGAAATCCTTCATCAGGGAAGCATCAAGGCAAAAGAAGTAGCCGCCAACACCCTCAGCGAAGTCAAACACGCCATGAAAATTGACTACTTTCAGTAACGAACGAGCCATGGAATCAAAAACAGGAACGCCCATTCAAGCTTGCTTGAAAATGGGCGTTCCTGCTTTTGATTCCATGGCGACTCGCCTGAGCGATACGCAGGAGGCGCAGCCTCCGAAGTTTTTCGTGTCGCTTTAATATTTTTTAATCTTAACCTTAGAAGATAATCCTTTACTCCTAAACAACTTCTTATAAGTCTTTAGTTTCTTCTTTGGCACCTTAATGGTAGTTACCTTGGTAAGTCCCTTAAATGCCTTTTTGGAAACTGTCCTAGATGTAAGCTTTTTAGACTTGATTATAATCGTCTTAAGATTCTTACATCCGTAAAATGCCTGCTCACCAATGGTTTTAACTTTCGATGAAATCGTAATCTTCGTTACCTTCTTGTTACCCTTAAACGCATTCTTGGCAATACCGATTACCTTGTAAGTAACTCCTTTAATCTTCACGGTAGCCAAAACAGAAATGGTCTTTGCCTTGCCTTTTACAGGCTTTTTATAAGCCACTTCTTTTTTGGCAACATCCAGCACAATGTATTTTGCTCCACCTTGATCATCCTTTACCACATCCCCCGTCTTCAGAGTCGCCGGTGTCGCTGTCACATTACCCCTTGTCGATGGGGTTGGGCTTATCGTTGCCGTTGGGGTAGCCGTTGCTGTTGGCGTTGGCGTCGCTGTACCCTTCTTCGGAATTACTTCTGTTTTTGTATCGCCACAGACAGTACAGGTGTATTTCTTTTCACCATCCTCCGTTTCCGTTTCCTCTTTTGTAACCACTCCGCCATCCCATGTATGGGTACAACACTGACGGGTAATGGAAATCTCCACACTCTCCGTTGCATAGTTGCCCTTATCTTCACCATTGTAAACAGCTGTCGCCGTAACGACTTTACCCGGTATCAATTCCTTTGTCTTATCATCGTTCTTCCATATCCATCCTGTCGGCAAAGTAGTTATTTCACTAACCTTCGTAGTGCCATACGGAACTGTCATGGTATCTTTCGGCTTATTCGGTGC
>JALENH010000046.1 GCA_022767895.1 Eubacterium sp. | reverse complement strand
GTGCGCTGTCCGGGGTGAGTTATGGTTCGATTAAACGATTTGAGACTAGTGGAAACATTAGTCTTATTTCGCTGACTAAAATAGCCGTGGCATTGGATGCAGTAAATGGTGTAAAGGCACTTTTTACTGATATACCCTATCGAACCATAGAGGAGGTTATAAATGAACAAAAATAATTCATTCGGAAATAAATCCTTAAAAGTAAAATATGGAACTCGAGTTGTTGGAACGTTGGCACTGACTACCAATGGGAAAGTTGCCTTCTCCTATGATGACGAATGGCTGGCAGCAGGCTTTTCTATAAGCCCGTTTTCGCTTCCTCTCGAGAAAAAGGTATTTGTTCCGGGTAAGAGTTATTTTGATGGGTTATTTGGTGTATTTTCGGACAGTCTGCCCGACGCATGGGGGCAAATTTTGTTGAATCGAATGCTTAGAAAAAATGGCATCAGGGAAGACAGCATAACGGTGATAGACAGACTGGCGTTGGTTGGTAAAACCGGATTGGGTGCCCTTGAATATGAGCCGGATTATGATTTTGAGACGATACAGGATTCAAAGGATCTGGATTATCTGGCAGAGCAGTGCCGGTTGGTTTTGGAAAAGGGAGATACAGGAGATTTAGATTTATTATACAAAATGGGTGGTACGAGTGGGGGAGCCAGACCGAAAGTAATGACAAAAATCAATCAAAAAGATTGGATTATAAAGTTTCCATCCAACGTCGACCGGAAAAATATTGGTGAGATGGAATATGATTATGCGAAATGTGCTGAAAAATGCGGAATTTATATGACGGAAACCAAACTATTTCCCTCAAATATATGTAGTGGGCATTTCGGAATTACAAGATTTGACCGGCAAGAACAAGGTGGTGCTGTCAAGAAAATTCATATGGTTACGGCTGCTGCGCTGTTGGAAGCTGATTACAGATCCCCTTGTTTGGATTATCATACGTTGATGAAATTAACGAAAATTTTAACGCAGGAAAACAATCATGATATAGAAAATATGTTTCGCAGAGTGTGTTTCAATGTTTTTGCACATAATAGGGATGATCATGCAAAGAATTTTTCTTTTTTATATCATGATGAGGAGGACCGGTGGCGTTTAAGTCCCGCCTATGATCTTACTTATAGCAATACCTATTATGGTGAGCATACAACATCTGTAGATGGAAATGGAGCCAATCCCGGAGAAAAGGAATTACTTCAGGTTGGATTAAAAGCAGGAATGAAGAAATCTGTGTGTATGGATATCATAGAGCAGATAAGGGACATGGTACAGAATGACTTGCAGAAATATATGTAGTTGTTCCTTTGTATCGAAAAGAAGAAACAGTACTGGAGGGGGACAAATATGTTACCTACTGTTGATGAGGCTATAATGGAATTGCAAATTGCAGGTGAATTGAATCCGGGACCATGGGTCAAGCATTCTAAGAATGTTGGTATTGCTGCGAGAAATATTGCCCACCTTGTTTCAGAACTGGATGAAGAAAAAGCGTATATCGTTGGTTTGTTACACGACATTGGGAGGCGGGTAGGAATTGTAAACATACCAAAACATGTATACGAAGGCTATAAATATTGCATGGCAAAAGGGTGGGGTGAAGCGGCAAGAATATGTATGACTCATTCATATGTATTTATGAAAGACGAATTCAATTATGAGCCTAAATCTTTAGAAGAAAAAGAAATAAAGAAATATATCCTTAGTGCAGGAGAAGCTGATGAATATGACAAACTGATTCAGATGTGTGATGCTCTTGCAACTGATTATGGCTTTGTTATTTTGGAAAAAAGATTTGTTGATGTGACGAGAAGATATGGAATAATGGACGATTATATCAAGGGATGGGATGTGATTTTTGATATAAAGGAATCCTTTGAAAAAAAGATGGGATGCTGTGTATACGATGTACTTCCCAATATAGAAAAAACTACGTTGTTGAATCCCAAACCATGGACGCCAAGAAAATGAATCGGAGGGGACAAGTTATGAGTAATTTTTCAATAAATGAAATGCTTTCAATGCAA
>JALENH010000032.1 GCA_022767895.1 Eubacterium sp. | reverse complement strand
GGTTGTTCATTTTTTCCTCCCGCTTTCTGCAAAATGCATCTGCAGTCTGTGCACCTGATAAGAGTATGGCCTGCATTCCGCCTGACAAAATGTGTAAAAGGCAGAGAGCACAAGCTCCGGCTTGATGTTTGTCTCGCTTCCACTGGTCAGGCTGAGATACAACGTTTCACCCTCGTATTCGCAGTGAATGGTTCCAACCTCTTCGGGCCGTTCAAAGCTCCATGCCAGTATATGCGGTTTCAGGTCAATCTCCTTCTCTGACTTCTTCGTCTTTTTCACAACCGTTATTGCCGGCTGTTCCATAAACTGTTCCCATTTTTCTTTCCAGTTTTTCGGAAATACCTCTGGTTGTTTTTCCACAATCATATAGTCTGCGGACTGCAGAAGTGACATGGAATTTTTGAAACCATCCGGCATAATTTCAATCTCCGTCACAAAAATTTCTTCCGTCATAAACTGATTCAGATAATTCACAAGTTCCGGCAAAGGCATGTCCGGCAGGGAATGAAATTCCACATCCAGATATTCGCCGTCACTGGTAACACCTACTCCCAGCGGAGAGGCAAAACTCATCAATTGGTGGGGACTGAACCCCTGGGAATAAGCCACATCCAGTTTGGCACGTCGGATTGCTTTCTGAAAAAACCGCATACAGTCCAGATGTCCAATGAATTTCATGGAACCGGTTTTGGTAAAACGCATTCTTGTTTTCATACTGCTGTACCTCCCTGTTCTGTTCTCGGTGCGGTGCAAATGCCGGCATGGAATGTTGCCGCCCCGCAGCCACTGCACTTCATCTTGCAATTCGGCGTCACTTTTCCTGCCTTTGCATTCTCATATTCCCGATATAAAAAGTTCTTGCTGACACCAATATCAATAAAATCCCACGGAAAAATCTCATCTTCTGACCGCTCCCTGTAATTGTAAAAAGAACGGTCAACGCCACATTCATCCAGCAATTCATTCCACACATCCGGTTGGAAATAATCCGTCCAGGCATCAAAAATACAGCCTTTTTGATAAGCCTTTTCAATTACCTCAGAAAGTTTTCTGTCCCCTCTGGCAAAAATCCCCTCCAGTTCAGAAGTCACCGCATCATGGCAAATATAGCGGATGGAACGCTGGTTTACCTGCTCCCGCACCTTCCCGGTAAGAAATTTTCTCTTTTCTTCAAAATAGTCTGCTGTTCCCATCGGTGCCCACTGAAACGGTGTAAAAGGCTTTGGCACAAAGAAGGATGTGCTCGCCGTAATTTCCGGACGTCCATGGCGTTCTTCTTTGGGCAGTTCAAAATACGTAGCCGCAATCTTGTTGGCAAGTTCTGCGATTGCCGCAATATCTTCCTCTGTTTCCCCGGGAAGACCTAACATAAAGTACAGTTTGACACGGTTCCATCCTCCCTGAAAAGCCTCCCATGCCCCCTTCAGAATAACCTCTTCGGTCAGTCCCTTGTTAATTACATCCCGCATCCGCTGGGAACCTGCCTCCGGCGCAAAAGTAAGACTGCTCTTTCTTACGTCCTGCACCTTGCTCATGACATCCAGGGAGAAGGCGTCAATACGCAGGGAAGGCAAAGCAATATTTAACTTCCGCTGTCTGCATTCTTCAATCAAATAGTAAACCAGTTCCGGCAAATAGTCGTAATCGCTGGAGCTTAAGGAACTCAGTGTAATCTCCTCGTATCCGGTGTTGTCAAGCATTTCGATGGCACGCTTTTTCAAAAATTCCAGACTGCGTGGACGAATGGGACGATAAATCATCCCCGCCTGACAGAAACGACAGCCACGGATGCATCCGCGCTGGATCTCCAGTACCACACGGTCCTGGGTAGCCCGAATATACGGAACCAGCGGCTTGGACGGATAATAGGTGTCACTTAAGTTCTGTACCACCTGTTTTTTCACCTTTTCCGGTGCTTCCGGACAGTTTGGTTCCATACTGGCAATGGTCCCATCCTCGTGATAGACCACATCATAGAGCGCCGGCACATATAATCCTTCAATCCCTGCCGCCCTCTTCAAAAAGGTCAGCCGGTCTTCACTTTTCTCTCTGGAATCCTTATAAGCATCCATGAGTTCACGGTACACCGTCTCTCCCTCACCAATGTAAAAAATATCAAAAAATTCTGCAATCGGTTCCGGGTTATACGTGCAGGGTCCTCCACCGATGACGATGGGGTCCTCCCAGGTGCGCTCACTGGCATGTAACGGAATTCCGGACAAATCTAAAATCTGTAAAATATTGGTATAACACATCTCGTACTGAATCGTAATTCCCAAAAAATCAAAATTACGAACCGGGTCCTGACTTTCCAGAGCAAAAAGAGGAATTTTCTTCTCTCTCATCACT
>JALENH010000025.1 GCA_022767895.1 Eubacterium sp. | reverse complement strand
AGGAATTTTTATATTCATCAAGGGAAAATGCACTATGATAGTGGTGTGATTCTAAATGATTTATTTGAAAATATATATATTTCTCTTGACACATATAAACGCTTCTTTCATACTAAAAGGAAGATAACAAACAAAAAAGAAGCGTGGATGCTTTTTCTTTCAAGCACTGATTTGAATGATATTTTGGAGGTGTGTGACTATGCCCCGGAATTCATTCCTATTTATGAAGAGGCCTTTGAGTTCGGGAAGGATGTGAAGAGATTCGTGAGTACATTTTCAGATTCATTACGCGAAACTGATCGAAATGCAGAGCGACTTATGGTGGTAGAATTGCAGGAAGAAGTTCGGCAAAAACAGTTGGAACTACAGCAGCAAAAAGAGCTCTTTCAAAAAGGATTACAGGAAAAAGAGGATAGCTATAAAAAAGAGTTACAACAACTTCAGGAAGCCTACGAGAGTGAAATTAGGAATTTGAAGGAGAAAATGGGCAAGTCGACCTGATCTCCCTTGAGACCTTAAAAGACGGTGTCAGAACGTTTGACACCGTCTTTTTGCCTTTTGTCTGCCTTTAAAAGATGCTATCCAAAATCATCCCACACACCAACCGATAACCGCAAGAACCAAAAGCACACCCATAAATACCATAGTCAAAATATCCATTACGGAAATGCAATATGATTTCCGAACTATCTGATTCATTTTAGCAATCCGCAAGGTTCGCAGGTGATCCAGATAAATAGCTAAAAAGAGAATACACAGAGCAGCTATATGTACTCCTGTTCCCATCGTCCAGTGCATATGTTTTGTTGAAAGTGGTGAGGAACACCACATTAATCCACTAAAAACAAAGTAGAGAAACAGATACACACCTGCCGCAGTCATCATCCCCAACCACTCTCTCGTGAAATAAATTCCCATGATAGACCCAAGAAAAAAAAGCAAAAGAATACCAAATACGACATAGGCATCATCAAACCTATAGTGCAGACATCCTGCCCCATGAAAAAACCATGCGATACTCTTATGCCCCCCCAAATCATAATCTCGTTCACAAAACAAAGGCAGAATACAAATAATAATTGCATTCAAACCACATGCAATCGTGGATAACAGAAAACAATTTTTCTTCGGTTTCATATTTCTCATGCACCTTGCTCCGCACGATGCACAGAATAGGGCACCGGCTGACAGAGGATTCCCACATAAAGAACAAAATTTTGCTACTACCGTTTCTCTTGCTCCAACCTTTGGATTACAATTCCGGGATTCTGATTTTAATAAAGAATCCGATACAAATATAGCAAAAAACAGGTACGGCAACGAACCAAGCACAAAATCAATTGTCCACTCTGCTATCATTTCGATAGATGCTCCCTCATCAAAAAGGACAGCATCCATAAAAAAAAGGCCAAATAAGACTATCCCCACACCACATGCAATGCGTTGTCCTTTTCCCTTCAATTTAGGAAAAAGAAACAACATCACCATGACCACACCCAGCATCAAAATATTAAATAGAAAAACAATACCAAAGTATAAACTATCGCCCATCAAAAGCGAGCCGAGAATTTGAAATAACACATAGCACATCGAACTTGCTATACATATCAGCAGCGACCACTTCACCTTTTTGCATTTCCCCTGAAAAGAATATATGATTGCCGCAATTATGCTGACAAGCGTTAGAAGCGAGAAAGCAATTTTAGGAATATACTGTAAACTATGTACAAAATAATCCAGATAGTCATAAGCACGTGGTGCACCTTCATAAAACATACAAATGGAATAGAGTGTCCTATATACACCATTCAACACCACATACAGAGCCCCCACCAAAACTCCCCATCCCATCCCCAGTCTCTCCTTCTTACTCATCACTCTCACCTCTCATTTCTGAGCAAATTCACATTTTCCATAACATAATTTCTTACGACCAAATCATAAATTGCTCCGGCAACACCGATAATTCCGCCAAAGAGCAGATTCGCAACAAGGCAGACAATAATGGATGCCAAGCGACCTGAATAGTCATTGTAAATGATCTCACCACTCTTATTTCGCAGCTGTGACTTCTGATTAATTCGCATAATTCCTATCACGATATTCCATATTCCCACAAAAATTAGATACCAGAAAACAAAAATAGAAATGATAATCTGGACACCACCGACGCAAACCCATATTATTCCACTTACCATCTCCTTATTCCCAAGAGATTCCTTAAAATACCTCATGCGAGGCGTTTCATGAACCGGCTCTTGTTGCATTGTACTACCGCCTGCATTCACATTGCCATTTGTATTCTGCGTGGCACTACTCCCCGTTCCACTCACAGGGGTTCCACATCCGCTACAAAATGCCGCATTCTCCTCTATTTGTTTACCGCAATTGATACAAAACATAAATTTCTCCTCCTAATCGTATTTATAGTTTGGCGTTTGCCAGCTTTCTTTGGCAGATTCCCATCTTACTTAAAATTTATACATACAATTCATACATACTCGCTGTTGTTTTCCACTACCAATAAACCCTGTTGCAAGAGTCCAACCTCTTTTCGATAGTTGAACCTGTGTACTTCCACATTTAGGACATTTAACAACATTTGAATTTTCCTCTACAGAATCTCCTGATGATGCGATTCCTCTCAAAATGATTCCCTGAATCATTTGAGAAATCTCATTTACGTGTTTTTGCTGAACCGGTCCAATCCCACCACATTTTGCATCAATTCGTATCTCGCCATTAAGATATTCAATATTAGCATTAACACCATATGTTCCTGACAATAAATTTGTTTTTTCATTAATCACAAAACCGTTTTCTGTTCTACTGAGTTGACTATTCGGGAAATTACTTAATTCTCTAACACAAATCTTAGTAAATTCCTCTTCACTAATTGGAACTTTAAAAGTAATGAAATTTTTGGGCATAATACTTCCTCTCCTCTCTATAACAGTTACCCTAGGCGTTTACGAAACGCCTCAAAACGTACATTTACGTGCCAAACACTTATACAGCTTAAACATAAAACCGAATATTACAATAAGCCCTACCGCAATAAGGAGATATGAAATTCCCTCTCGCACTACCTCAGTCAAGTCTGTTACATTGTTCGCCGTCTGTGCCGCTGCATTTTGAATCCCCGTATAAGCCTCACCACCATACTTATTGTTAAATTCATAAGAACCTGTGGAAGCACTGCGCAACACAAATCCAAAAATTATGGATAACACTCCCGCTGCCATTCCACCGGTGGAAGCAATTATTCCAAGCACATTATTGGCGTTCTTGGAAATCATCTCCACATTGTTCTGCTCTGCCCTATTTTCATAAACATTTTCATTCATTGTTACCGGTTCTTCTACTGTTTCAACTCCGGTACCACAAACTGGGCAAAATTTTTCCTCCATTGTAATTTCATTTCCACACTTTTTGCAAAACATAATAAAATCCTCCTAATCGTATTAATATGGATAATCTATATAGGGCACAACACCCTCTTTCTGCAGCCGATTATGACTATCCAGAATCTGCTCATATAGCTTATTATCCTCTCCCCAAGCCGAGGGAGTTGCCTTCTCAACTGCATAGTATGTTCCGTATGCCATCCGAACCGGTTCTTCCGAATACTGCAAATAACGACCGGTATAATAATCCGGACTATCAATGTATACAGCATAAACCTCTGTTTTCGATTCACTGGTAAATACGA
>JALENH010000014.1 GCA_022767895.1 Eubacterium sp. | reverse complement strand
GCTTTGTCTGGCGGTGCTCCACCAGAATTTTTCGCATCTTTCTTATCTGCTTTCTTTCCTCTCAGTTTTGCTCTGGCAAAAAGTGCCTGAAGGACGATGAAGAAGCAGAGCAGGGCAGACAGCACAATTCGTACCCACCAGCTGGACAATGTTCCCTGTGTCGTAATCAAACTGGTAATCGTTCCTTTAATCAATACACCAAAGGTCGTACCAACTACCGTTCCCACACCACCGGAGAGAAGTGTTCCTCCGATTACAGCTGCGGAAATAGCATCCATCTCAAGACCTTTCGCCTGCTCCACGAAACCGGCACAACTGTTGAGACAGAACAGGAAACCACCAAGTCCTGCCAGAAAACCATCCAGTATGTAGGCCTGGAATTTGGTTCTCTTCACATTCAGTCCCATCATCATAGCACTCTGCTGGTTACCACCAATCGCAAACAATTTACGTCCGAATTTGGTATAACGGAGCATAATGGCAATCAATATCACAACGACTAGAGCGATTACTACCGACGGGTAAATGTATGCCGGCCGGAAAACCCCTCGTTTGTTATAAGTTCCAATCGGAAGCTTAATCTGATAGGTTGCCCACGTCTGGAACAGCTCATTTTTGATGGAAATCATATCTGTACTGATCATCGCAGTAAGCCCTCGTCCCAGGAACAATCCGGCCAAGGTAACAATAAATGGCTGAATTTCCAGATAGGATACGAGATAGCCCTGAAGCAAACCAAACAGCAAACCAATGCCAAGGGAAATAGCAAGTGCCGCAAATGGGCTCATCCCTTTATTCTGCATCGCATAGGCACTGGCCATACATACCAATGCGGTTACTGAACCGACCGAAATGTCGATTCCACCGGTAATCATAACGATGGTCATTCCACAACCTATGACAATAAGACCGGCATTGTTGATAAACAAATTCATAAACATCTGAGGTTTGGCAAAGCCTTTATCCTCGAAAATAATCATACCAGCCACATACATGGCGATGAACAGTACGATTGTAATAATGAACAAAAATGTGTTGCTATTAAACTTTTTGGTCTGTGTTTTCAAAAAATTTCCCATTACTGTTCACCTCCCTGCACAACTGCTCTCTGTGATTGTTTTCGTGCCTTTCGGTTCTGCATAGCCTTCTTATATACCGGACTCTGCAGCACAACAATGATAATAACAACAATTGCTTTATAAACCGGCAACTGATCCGAAGGTACACTCATCGCATACAGGGTTGTCGTCAGTGCCTGAATGGTATAAGCACCAATCACAGACCCCATCAAACTGAATTTACCACCACTCAGAATATTGCCGCCAAGGGCAACCGCCAGAATGGCATCCATCTCCAAATTGAGACCAATGTTATTGGCATCTGCCGAATAAATACGGCTGGAAGCTACAATTCCGGCAAGTCCTGCCAAGGCACCACAAATCACATAAGTAAGGAACTTAATTCTGGTAGAATTCAATCCTACCAAA
The DNA here is from genome assembly GCA_022767895.1 of Eubacterium sp. Lineage (GTDB taxonomy): Bacteria > Bacillota > Clostridia > Lachnospirales > Lachnospiraceae > Eubacterium_F. The sequence continues at coordinate 21,136 of JALENH010000014.1, read as the reverse complement.
CGAGATGCATGGCTGTTGATACCAACACTTTCGATGTACATTCCAAGTGCCGTTTTATTCAGTACCAGGTACGCAACAAGGACAGCACCTACTGCAAAAATAACCGGTGTTGGAATTGGTCCAAGGAAACCACCCATGGTTTTATAAGACTCTACACGGACATACGTAATCTGACCACTCGTAACCAGCTGTGCAATACCACGTCCTGCGGTAAACAGAATCAAAGTTGCTACCATTGGCTGGATATTCAGTTTCGCCACCAAAAACCCATTGAATGCACCACATAAAGCAGCTACCAAAATTCCACACAGTGCAGCCAGAATAATCGGCTGTGCCAGTGTATTGGTACTAACTTCGCCACCAGACAAAATCTGACAACATACCGCAGCAGCAACTGCCATAACTGCTCCCACACTGATATCCTGACCACCGGATGCAGCTGTTACAAGCGTCATTCCGATTGCCAGAATCACAAGCTCTGAACCACGGTTAATTACATCAATCAACCATCCGCTCAAATGTCCCTCTGTCATCGTAATATTGAAGAAATCCGGTGTCCGGATTACATTGACAAGCAATACGACCAGGAGGCACACAATCGGCATAAACAAACGCATTCCGGTAATTTTTTTGACTTTTTCCATATTACTGATCACCTCCTGCAATTGCCTTCATAATAGATTCCTGTGATAAATCTTCTTCCTCAATCTCTCCAACCTTTTTACCGTCACGCAATACTGCCATACGGCTGCAGGTACGAAGCATCTCCTCAATCTCAGAAGAAATAAACGTAATGGATTTGCCCTCATCCGCCAACTGTAAAACAAGTTTCTGAATCTCCGTCTTGGTACCAATATCAATACCTCGTGTCGGTTCATCCAAAATCAAATAGTCCGGATTTGTCAACAGCCATCTGGCAATAATTACCTTCTGCTGATTACCACCGGAAAGGCTCTTAATTGGGGTCTCACGGCTGGCCGTCTTTATCTGCAGTAAATCAATATATTTATCCGCATATTCTTCCATTTGTTTGCGGCTCAACAACTTAAACATTCCTCGTTTTGCCTGCAATGCAATAATAATATTTTCACGCACTGACAAATCGGCAATGATACCTTCCTTTTTTCGATCTTCCGGCAAATATGCCATTCCTGCTTTCATGGCATCCAGCGGTGTACTGATTTTAACCTCTTTTCCATTTATTTTCAGCACGCCGGAATCCGCTTTGTCCGCACCATAGATAGCACGAACCATCTCTGAACGTCCGGATCCAAGAAGTCCGGTAAGGCCGATAACCTCACCTTTATTGATTGTAAGATCAAACGGACGAATTGTTCCGGTATGACCGATTCCCTCTGCTTCAATCAATGGCTCCAGCTCTCCGCTGCGCTTATGTTCACTCTTGATATCTGCCAGATCATCAAAATCTTTACCCATCATCTTGGATACCAACTGAACACGAGGCAGATTTTCAATTTCATATTCACCTACCAGTTCACCATTTCGCAATACGGTAATGCGATCACAAACTTCATATACCTGTTCCAGGAAATGGGTAACAAAGATAATTCCCACTCCCTCCGATTTCAGTTTGCGCATCAGCACAAACAACTTCTGTACTTCATCATCATCCAACGAAGATGTCGGCTCATCCAATATCAGAACACGACACTTCATGTCAACGGCTCTGGCAATTGCAATCATCTGCTGGATTGCCAAAGAACATTCGTCCAAACTCTGAGTCGGCGGAACATGAATATCCAGGCTTTTTAAAACTTCCGCTGACTTCCGGTTCATGGTCCTCCAGTCAATCATGCCAAACCGTTTCGGCTCTCTGCCGATAAACAAATTCTCTGCAACAGTAAGATTCGGACACAAATTCACTTCCTGGTATACTGTGCTGATACCATTTTCCTGAGCTTCCTGTGGCGAATGATTCACAATCGTCTCCGGTTTTCCACCAGCCGACCGAACCATCTGAATCTCACCTGCTTCAAAATCGTGAACACCAGTCAAGACTTTGATCAGGGTAGATTTACCAGCTCCATTCTCTCCCATCAGAGCATGGATTTCTCCTTCTCGCAATGTAAAATCCACATTGGATAATGCCCTTACCCCGGGAAAAGTTTTGCTGATATTTGTCATTTTTAATACGATCTTCCCGCTCATCTTTCCCTCCATCTCCCCGCATAGCAAGGTCTTTTTTAATTGAGAGAGGCAGAACAAGTTCCACCTCTCTCACGATTCAATACTGATTTTGTTTCGTTTTACTGATTAATATTTGCGTGCTGCCAGTACTTCATCTGTTACAACAGTTACCGGATATTCTTTTCCATCTACTGTTACAGATTTTACGGTGTCGTCATGAGCAAACATTTCTTCTTCTACGTAAGCCTGTTTCTCTGGTGTTTCTTTGTTTTCAAGCTGTTTGATGATAGCTTCTACACGAGGACCGTGAAGTGGATTACACTCTGTGTTCAGAGTAATCTTACCGGATTTTACTTCCTTCAGACCTGCATTTGTACTGTCGAAGGAGAATACCATCATGTCGCCATCTGCTCCTACGGAGTAGCCAGCTGCTTCGATTGCATCGATAGCACCAAATGCCTCGTTATCGTTCTCGCAGTAAACAACATTGATATCCTTCTTGTACTTCTTCAGGAAGGACTGCATAACTTCCTGTCCTTTTGCCTGTGTAAACTCACCAGTAGTCTTGTCAAGCAGGTTCCAGCCATTTGCTGCTACCGCATCATCCAAGCCCTTGGTACGTCCAATCTGAGCAGAAGCACCGATTGTACCCTGAATGTTAACCAGTTTCATGTCTTTGATATCTTTTGCTTTCATGTAAGCATCCAGATATGCTGCTGCTTTTTTACCTTCCAGCTCGAAGTTGGAACCTACCCATGCAGTGTAAAGACTGTCATCTTTTACGTCTACCATACGGTCAACGATGATTACTGGGATTCCAGCTTCTTTTGCTTCACCAAGTACAGCGTCCCAACCAGTCTCAGTTACCGGAGCAAGTACGATGTAATCTACATCCTGCTGGATGAAGTTACGAATTGCAGATACCTGATTCTCCTGTTTCTGCTGAGCATCATCGAAAATCAGCTCATAGCCATTCTCTTTGGAGAATGTAGACTTCATGGACTCTGTGTTAGCTGTACGCCAGTCAGACTCGGCTCCTACCTGAGAGAAACCTACCGTGATTGTGCCTTTGTCACCACTGTCGCCACTATTTGACGTATCATTTGTTGTGGATGCATCCCCGCCTCCACATGCAGTAAGGGAAAATGCCATTACTGCGGTGAGCATTCCTGCTACTACTTTCTTGATGAAATTTTTTCTCATTTTTGAATTCCTCCTTTTTAATATTGAGTTCTCTTTTTTGTATCTTTATCATAATAAAAAATAACCAAAAGACCAATGCACATTCTTTCGGTTATTTTTCATTTTTCTATTTAATTTCCCCATTTTGGTATAAAATATTATGATGAGGTTAATTTTTTTACGATTCCAGCGGAAGCCAGACATCAACTGCCGTCCCTTCCTGCGATATACTGTCAATACGAAGACCATACTCCTCGCCAAACTTCAGACGAATTCTTTCATTTACATTATATAAACCATAAAAGTCATTGCTGTCCTCAATTTTCGTGGTAAGGCCTCCCCGCACCTGATGAAGCCGTTCTTTCGTCATACCCACACCGTCATCTCGAACAGACAACACACACATATGATCCTGAATCCGCCCAGTCACTACAATCTTCCCCTTTCCCCGTTTATATTTGATGCCATGGTAAAGCGCATTTTCCACCAACGGCTGAAGGGTAATTTTCGGAATCTGACAGTTCCCAATCTCCTCCGGAATAGAAATCTCATACTCCAGTATATCCTGATACCTCACCCGTTGAATCTGAAGATAACTGGATACATGCCGGATTTCCGACTCAATGGAAACGATATCCTTACCACTGTTTAAGGATGAGCGGAAGAAATCAGAAAGGGTCTGCACCATCTCGACAACTGCTTCCTTATTTCCGGCTTCTGCCAGCCACACAATCGTATCCAGTGTATTATAAAGAAAATGAGGGTTAATCTGCATTTGAAGAATTTCCAGCTCCGCTTCCCTCAAACGCATCTGCTCCAGCATCACGTTGTCAATCAGCGTCTGAATCTTTTCAATCATAACGTTCAGGGAATCTGCCAAAATTTTCACATCCGCTCCATGCTCCATGTGCGCCCTCACATCCAAATTTCCCTGTGCTACCTCTTTTGTAATATTGCTGAGGTAACGTATCGGTTTGGAAATACTGCGGGGGATAATCGTCACCATCATAGTCGCGGCGGCAATCAGAAAAGCAGCTAGCAAAAGACTGATTATAATCATATTCCGGTTGATATTCCGCATATCCTCATAGGCAATCGCACTTTGCCGGTTTTCATTATAAAGAAGTTCGAGCATTTTGTTTTGTATATTTGTTGTAACCAGTTGGACACCATTTTCCCAGAGGTCCCTATTCTCATCATATTTACCATCCAACATGACATTTTTACGAATGGTCTCCGTATATTTTTCCAGCGCCTGAAAATACCGTTCCAGCTGCTCAATGCATTCCCTATTCTCCTCGTTCTCCGTAGTGGATTTAACACGTCGGATAATATCCTCGGCATATCGGATATCTTCCTCCGGATTCTGCTGGGCATAGGTTTTATTCCCCGTTGTAATCAAATAAATCTTGTAATCATAATTTTTCTTAAAATCAAGATTAAATTCACTGATAATGGCGGTATTGCGGATGGCACTTTCATAATGGCTGCTTACGTTCAATACACTCACAAACCAGATACCTACAAACAAAATCATAGGCACCAGCAAAAGAAGAAATGCCATGCTGATTTTTTTCTGCATCGTAAAATCCCGGTATCGATCCAATACCGAAACTACGAAATGACGATTCCAGAAATTTCCCTTTTGTTTATTCTGCCGTTTCATGGTTACCGCCTCCCTCACGATACTGTATCGGAGTACATCCCTGGTTCTTCTTAAACAAATGAGAGAAATAGTGAGGATCCTTATATCCTACTTCCTCACTGATTTCATTGCTTCTCATGTTCGTGCATTTCAACAGTTCCTTGGCTTTATTCATCCGCACATCTGTAAGATAACGGATAAAGGTATGTCCCGTCTTCTGACTGAACATGGCACTGAGGTGGTTCGGGCTGACATTAACCTCGGACGCCACCAGATTCAACGACAGCTCCTCATTGCTGTAATGGTCATTGATATACTGCTTTGCCAGTTCCACAATATCACTGTTTCGCTCCCGCATACAACGATCCCGAATTTCCATAACTTCGCGAAACAGCCTTACTACATAATCAATGGTAGAGTCCAGTTTTTGCAAAACCTGTTCCATCTGCTCCGGGCTGTCAAAAGGTTCCTTTCTGGAAAATTCCTCCCCCACTCCCAGTTGCTCCAGAAAATGGCTGGCCGCAATATACATATCCATCACTATATATTGGCGGAAAATCAATGAATTTTTGCAGGCCTCACCCGAGTTAGAAATATATTCCTCAACAAAAATCGGAATTTCTTCCTGATCACCACCCCGCAAAAAGGCTTCAATTCTCGTCTTATCCAAACTCCCAAAATTAATTTCTCCCACATAGCAAGCCTCACCTTGCTGCCTACCGGCAACAGATTCTCTCTCAATCTGCTCATAACAGAGCATCATATTTCCTTCCACAAGGAAACGATAAGCAAAAGCATGTGCCGCCGTCTCATAGGCATGGGAAAGTTCCCTTATACGACTGACCTCGCAACCTGTACTTCCAAAATACTCCACGCCTTCATAATCAGAAAGCATACCTACAAAATAGTCTGTAAAACTCTGTATCTGCTCTCTCATTTTTTCAGAACTTTCTTCCATAAAAAGAAGTATTTTCCCCTCCGGTGCACGGTCAAAACAGATGATGTGCTCTGCTTTGGCAGCAATGTATCCCAGAAGTCGTTCGATAATCTCAACCACGCGCCCGGAATAATCACTTTCCTGTCCGCGCCATACCTTTAGCAACATAATCTGATAGCAGCTTGCTACCAGTTCTATACCAAGTTCCCGTCCTTTTTCCAGCAACTCAGCCATGGATGAATCCCCATTCATGAGTTCCCCAAAGAACTCCCTTTTGGCATGTTCCAGACGTTCCGCCATCTCACCGGCGTCTGCTTTGCTGTTATCGGACTCAGCCCGTTCTCTCTCTACCTTGTCCGCTGTCCTCTTTACAACCTGTAACAATTCCTCACTATTAATCGGCTTTAATAAGTATTCCTCAACACCAATCTGAATGGCACTTTTGGCATATTCAAATTCTTCGTGACCACTTAAGATGATGATTTTAATCTCGGGCAATTCCTTTTTGATTAACCGGCTCAATTCCAGACCATCCATAAAAGGCATTCGAATGTCTGTAATCACAATATCCGGATGTTCCCTCTTAATAAGAGGAAAGGCCAGTTCTCCATCACTGGCCTCTCCACAGAACGAAAGACCATAGGCCTCCCAGTTCATATTCTTAATGCCTTCCCGTACTATGAATTCATCTTCCACAAGAAACACTTTTACCATATGAATTTCCCCATTTCAAAATGTTGGTCATCTTTCTTACAATTTCATGGAATCCACTGCTGCCCGCTCAATCGGAAGCCCGGCCTTATAAATCTGAATAAAGTCATCAAAGCCCTTAACTCCCTCCGGATTCGGAGCCAGTTCACTGCCTGCCTGACCGGCAAACACCTGCTGATTCAAATAATCTCCAAGACTCTCTCCATTTTTCTTCACCATATAGGCAGCCAGTACAGCGATGCCCCAGGCACCTCCCTCTCCTGCTGTCTCCATCACAGAAATCGGAGTATTCATAGCATCTGCCAGAATCTGCTGTCCAACTCCCTTGGTCTTAAACAAACCTCCATGTCCAAGCAGTTTATCCACTTTCACTTTCTCTTCTTTTAACAAAAGATCCATACCAATCTTCAATGCACCCAGAGAGGTATACAAATTCACACGCATGAAATTCGCCAAGTTAAATTTGCTGTTTGGCGTGCGCACAAACAGAGGTCGTCCTTCTTCCATTCCCGTAATATTTTCACCGGAAATATAGTTGTATGCCAACAGATTGCCACCGTCAGCATCTCCCTCCATAGCCTTGTTGTAAAGTGTCCCAAAAAGCTTATTCATATCCACGTCAATGCCAAAGCTCTCAGCAAATTCTTTGAAAATATTCACCCATGCATTGAGATCCGAAGTACAGTTATTGCAGTGTACCATGGCTACCAAATCACCGGATGGCGTCGTCACCAAATCAAGTTCCGGATATACTTTGCTCAGTTCCTTCTCCAGTACTACCATGGAAAATACGGATGTTCCGGCGGAAACATTTCCCGTTCTACGCGCCACACTATTGGTTGCCACCATACCGGTTCCGGCATCTCCCTCTGGCGGGCAAAGCGGAATCCCTGCTTCCAGTTCGCCGGAAACGTCAAGAAGAGAAGCACCCTTTTCGGTGAGAGTTCCTGCCTCCTCACCGGCGGTCAGTACCTCAGGGAAAATATCCAAAAGCTTCCAGGAAAAGCCTTTGTCGGCAATGGCATCATCAAATTTTTTCACCATACCGGCATCAAACTGGCCCGTTGCAATATCAATCGGGAACATACCCGAAGCCTCTCCCACACCAAGTACTTTTCTGTCAGTAAGCATCCAGTGGATATAGCCGGCCAGTGTCGTCTGGAACCGGATATCCTTCACATGTTCTTCTCCATTCAGGATTGCCTGATACAAATGGGCGATACTCCACCGCTGCGGAATATTATACTGGAACAGCTCCGTCAGTTTTTCTGAAGCCTCTTCCGTGATTGCATTTCTCCACGTACGGAATGGCACAAGAATTTCGTCGTCCTCTCCAAAGGCCATATAGCCGTGCATCATGGCACTAAATCCAATGGCTGCCAGCTTTGTCACCGTAACTCCATATTGCTTCTGTACATCCTTTTTCATATTCTGATAGCAGTCCTGCAGACCTTTCCATATGCTATCGATACTGTAGGTCCAAATACCGTCAACCAGCTGATTCTCCCACTCGTGGCTGCCGGATGCAATGGGATTGTGCTCCTCATCAATCAAAACCGCTTTGATTCTCGTAGAACCAAACTCAATTCCCAACATTGCTTTTCCATTTTCAATTACACTTTTTGCACTCATCGCTTATCCTCCTATCAAAATTATTTCCTATTTACTCTTGACACATCTGGGCAAACCGCCAGGAGTCTTCACACATTCTCTGCAAATCATATTTTGCTTTCCATCCAAGTTCTTCTTTCGCCTTTTTCGGATCTGCATAACAAATCGCAATATCACCGGGCCTTCTGTCCTTAATCACATAAGGAATCTTTACACCATTGGCAGCTTCAAAAGCCCTGACAATATCCAGTACACTGTAACCGTTGCCGGTTCCCAGATTGTAAATATTGACCCCATTATCAGAGGTAGCTTTTTTCACTGCATTCACATGGCCTTTTGCCAAATCCACCACATGGATGTAATCCCTGACGCCTGTGCCATCCGGCGTATCGTAATCATCTCCAAAAACGCCAAGTTCCGGCAATTTGCCAACCGCAACCTGCATGATGTAAGGCATCAGATTATTCGGAATGCCGTTCGGGCTCTCTCCCAGCAGACCACTCTCATGGGCACCGATTGGATTGAAGTAACGAAGAAGAACAACACTCCATTCCTCATCCGGCACACACAAATCCGACAGAATGCCTTCCAGCATTAACTTGGTACTTCCATACGGGTTCGTTGTACTAAGCGGAAAATCTTCAGTAATCGGCACTGTCTTCGGAGAACCATACACCGTAGCAGAAGAACTAAAAATAATTCTCTTACATCCATACTCGTTCATCAGTTCACACAGATTCAACGTGCCCGTAATGTTGTTCTGATAATATAACAGCGGCTTTGCCACGGATTCACCTACCGCCTTCAGGCCGGCAAAATGAATCACAGCATCAAAAGTATGTTCTTCAAATACCGGCCGCATGCTTTCCTTGTCCAGCATATCGGCCTTATAAAACGTAATCTTCTTCCCGGTGATTTTTTCAATCTTGTCCACCACATCAATCTTGGAATTATACAGATTGTCAAAAACAACAACCTCATATCCCTCATTCAAAAGTTCCACACAGGTATGGGATCCTATGTAACCGGTCCCGCCCGTCACTAATATTTTCATATAGAAAGTCCTCCTATTTTTATTTTCTTACCACAGCTTTTATTGTAACATAGGGCCGCCCCCAATTTCAACCAGATAGAAATCCGCTTTCAAACCTGTTTTTTCTGTATACAACTTCCCGGTTTCTTTAATAAAGGAATCCACATATTCTTCTCGTACAAGACTAACTGTAGAGCCGCCAAAACCGCCTCCCGTCATCCGGGAGCCAATGACTCCCTCCTGCTGCCAGGCTGCTTCTGCCAGCGCATCCATCTCCTCTCCTGTCACCTCATAATCTTCCGAAAGTGAACGATGGGATTCTTTCATCAACTGCCCAAAAGTCAAGACATCATTCGCCCTCAGTGCCTCCGCTGCATTCTTTGTCCTCTCATTTTCATAAACAGCATGGTGGGCACGTTTTTGTCTCGTTTCATCTTTTATCATGATCTGATAAGCATCAAAAGTTTTATCATCCAAATCACACAAATTGTTTATTCCTATGGCCTGTTGCAGTTCTCCCAGAGCAGTCTCGCATTCCTGCCGTCGTTCGTTGTATTTGGACTCATTCAAACTATGCTTTTTATTACTGTTGGCAATAACAATTTTGACCCCCGGGAGTTTCACCGGAATATACTCATAGGATAGATCGGAAGTCTTCAGTAAAATTGCCTGATCTTTCTTCCCCATAGCCACTGCGAACTGATCCATGATACCGCAATTCACACCACAGAATTCATTTTCCGCACGCTGCCCGAGAAGAGCCAATTCCTCTCCTGACACTTCGAATCCATAGAGGTCACACAGAATAAATCCTGTCAGGACCTCCAAAGAAGCCGATGATGACAATCCTGCCCCAGCCGGTAAATCACCAAAAAACAGCAAATCCATGCCACAGGACAGCTTCATCCCCTTTTCAGCAAAAGCCCACATCACACCTTTGGGATAATTGGTCCAGTCCTTTTCATCTTCTATCTGATAAGTTCCCACACGAGTTTCCTTCACACCATCTTCCGGAAAATTCATGGAATAGAAACAAATTTTCTCATCCTCACGCTTCCTCACCACACCATAGGTTCCCAGTGTCAGGGCGCAGGGCAACACATAGCCGCCACTATAATCAATATGCTCTCCAATCAGATTGACCCGTCCGGGTGCAAAATAGACCCTCGCATCCTGAGCATCACCATATTGGTCCGCAAATGCTTGTAACAATTTTTCCTTCATAGTCCCTCCTCCATTTCTATTTTTCTCCCCTCCCGGTCATACCAATCCACGCCATTCGTCAAGACATAATCCTCACCGGAACGAATTGCCTGGCAATAATCCCTGGCATCCCGCAATCTCCTCTTAAATGCCACTCCGCCACCTAAAATATGGGTGCTGTGGACATCCGAGCCGGCTGTCAGAGGCAACTGATACTTCTGACTGTAAGCAATTGCCCTTTCATCAAAAAGTGGATTATTATGACTACCGCTTTCCGGATGGGAATGAGTTGCGTTGACTCCCTCGACGCCATCCACATATCGGGGGAATAAACGAATCTCCGGAATATAAGGTTCCTCCCGGAACGGGTGGGCATGAATCACCATTCCGCCCGCCTCATGAATCCACTGGTACTGTTCTTCCACCGTAGCCTCCCTAATCTCCGGATGTTCAATAAGCCACGCCACATCAATACCGTAAACCAGAAATTCCGTTCCCCGATAGCCGGCTTCATAACCAAAAAACACGTCCAGCCCATTCGCATCTCCCCAGGCTTTTGCCACCTCATACCCCCTGGCATAACTTTTCACCCACTGCTCCCAGGGCAGCGTATCATCAATACAGTGATTACCATGCCAGTTGTGATTGGTCACAAAAATACCGGTATAACCCGCTTCCTTACATGTCCTGGCCATCTCCCATCCGGATGAAACTGCACAGGCACTGGCCTCACTGGTATGGAGATGGGTTTCATATAAATATGGATAATCCTTTAACACTCTCTTATCCTCCACGATTATATAATCCTTACGGGCTTATTCACTGCTTTTATATAAAATTCCCCTGTTGCGCAGTGTAGTTCTACCGTCCTTCCAAAATTTAATCCGGTATCCTCTGCAACCAATTTGATATTCAGTTCCTTCAATATCTTTTTTGCTGCAATGGTATTTTTTTCACCAATATTTCCGACAAGAGATGATCTGCTTACTGCAAACATACGCGCACCACCCGCAATTTTGGCCTCCAGCAAACGGCGGCTCGCTCCAGCCTGCATCATGCGCTCCAAAAGCTCCCGAATTCCCGTATCTGCAAATTTTGCAACATTACTGTTATCCGAGATTATGGTACTATCCGGCAACATATAGTGTACCATTCCACCTATCTTTGCGCGCGGATCATATAGCGTCAAACCAATGCAAGAACCAAGCCCCAATGTTGTTATAATGTCAGGTGCTTTACACACATTCAAATCTGCCATGCCTACTCTTACAATATGACTCATGAATCTATATCCCCCCTACATCGCAAATCCAAGTGCTGATAAAATCTTGTTGTAGGATGCCCGTTCCGGCATCAGGATAAAAAATCCATCAATCATAGACTCATCTCCAAATTCGGTTTCAATCAATAGGGCGTGCTCTCCAAAACGCCCAAATTCAATTGCCGGTACACTCAAAACAGACGCTGCCATATCGATGGCAATATAGGGAATCGATGGCGTAATAACCAAATTCGTCAACGTAGACAATGCCGACAAGTAGGAACTGGCAATAATATTTCCAATCTCCTTGAGTGCTGACAAATCCATATCATCAAATTCCTCTGCATAATCTGCATCGCGCTCCATTAGTCGATTCACAAGATACCGGGCAGAATCCAACTTCATCAAAAACATCATACTTCCTTGGATGTCTGTTTCCATTTCCAAAAAAATCCCAACAACAATTTCTTCCTCTGAGAAGATAGAAACTCCCAGTTTGGAAGCCTCAAACAATTCTACCTTTGGTACATTCATGATGATACGACGAGAAAGCATAGATGCAATCGCCGTAGTTGCATTCCCGGCTCCAATGTTTCCAAGTTCCCGTAGAACATCTGCATATTTCTCATTGATGTCCCTTAATGATTTTTTTTTCATAGGCACCTCCGTCACCTAAAAATTGCCCCCATTCCAGCCCCAGTCGCTGATGGCCTGATAGGTCACGTAAATCTGGGAAGCAGGAATTCCCAGTTCCTCTTCATAAATCCGGCAGATTTCCCCAGTCATCTGGTCATAGGCCTGACTGCTTGCGCTGCCATAAATTTTCACTTCCACAAAGGCAGCCTTCTCACACTTATTTCCTTTGAAATACAGCGTATACTCATCCTCGAATCCAACCATCAGCCAGCCTTCGCTTTTCCCAGGGATAATGGCAATGGCCTGTCCGAGTTTCTGCTTGATTGCTTCTTCTTTCTCTGCTGAAATTTTTACTGTAACTTTTGAATTAATAAATGGCATAATCACACTTCCTTTCCTATAATACAGAAGAGAGACAACACTAAATTGTCTCTCTGATTTTCTGATTCTTACGCTTCTTCTGCTTTATCGACCTCTACAATAGCGGACTTCTGCATCGGAATGCGGCAGTTTTTGTTGCTTCCAAACTCTACGATAACAACTTCATCTGTCATATCGATTACAACACCATAAAAACCACTGGTCGTCAAAATGCTGTCACCTACGGCAACGGCATCCACAAGTGCCTGATGCTCCTTTTCTTTCTTTTTTTGGGGACGTATGGCAATCATATAAAATGCGCCAATAATTACAACATAAAGTAAAATGATTCCAATACTGCTCATGATAATAACCTCCTAAAATGATTCACTGCCGGAGTTCATGCGCTCCAGCTTTTTCTTTTTATATTCAGAGAAAGTACCTGTCTCGATAGCTTCCCGAATTTCTTCCATCATTGTATTATAAAAATACAAATTGTGCAAGACTAATAATCGCAAACCAAGCATCTCTTTGGCTTTTAGCAGATGACGGATATAGGCCCTGCTGTAATGGCGGCAGGTCGGACACTGACATCCCTCTTCGATCGGGCGGTCGTCCTTCTCATACTTTGCATTCTGCAAATTCATCTTACCAAAGTTCGTATAGGCGTGACCATGTCTGCCATTGCGGGCCGGATAAACACAATCAAAGAAATCCACACCGCGCTCTACACTCTCCAGAATGTTCTGAGGCGTTCCGACTCCCATGAGATAAATGGGCTTGTCCTGCGGAAGCTCCGGAACCGTCACATCCAGTATACGGTACATTTCCTCATGACTTTCTCCTACCGCAAGTCCCCCCAGTGCATAACCATCCAAATCCAGTTCGCGGATCTGTCTGGCATGGTCAATACGGATATCTTCAAAAGTTCCTCCCTGATTAATACCAAAGAGCATCTGTTCTTGATTAATTGTATCCGGAAGGGAATTGAGTCGCTGCATCTCTTCCTTGCACCGGTATAGCCAGCGGGTGGTACGATCCACGGAATTCTGCATATATTCTCTTGTGGCCGGATGTGGAGGGCATTCATCAAAAGCCATGGCAATGGTGGAAGCCAGATTGGACTGAATCTGCATACTTTCCTCCGGCCCCATGAAAATCTTCCGTCCATCGATATGGGAGTTGAAATAGACTCCCTCTTCTTTAATCTTGCGCAGTCCTGCCAGCGAGAACACCTGAAACCCCCCGGAATCGGTCAGAATCGGACGATCCCAGTTCATAAACTTATGCAGTCCTCCCAGTTCACGGATTACCTTGTCCCCCGGACGCACATGAAGATGGTAGGTATTAGACAGTTCAATCTGGGTGTGAATTTCTTTCAAATCCACAGAAGAAACGGCTCCCTTAATGGCTGCCACAGTACCAACGTTCATGAATACAGGCGTCTCCACAATACCATGTGGCGTTGTCAGACGTCCTCGTCTTGCCCGCCCATCAGTGGCAAGTAGTTCGTATTTCTTCATTTATTTTGTCACTCCAAAACCAAGAATCGTAAATTTCTTTCCTTCATCTCCCTGTTTCATGCGGAAAATAACTTCATGCTCTCCACTTTCCCTCTCATCAATGAGAATCTGTGGATTGCAGTGTGCCCATCCATTGTCCAACGGATTGATACTTTTCACAACCTCGCCGTCTACGTATATATCAGCCGTACCAAACTCCGAGGAACCGGAATCCTTGATGACCGCCACAAGATTTTTACAGGTGAGATTCATTTTAAATTCTGCCCCTGATATGGAACCATCATTCATCCAGTTATCTGAAAATTCCGGCGAAGCATTCAGATCCATGTCACGTTCCACATACTGGATATCCGTATCATAAGCATCATACCCGGTCTGACTAATCTCCGCATATTCATCCGCATCCTTCCGGTCAAAACGAACGATATCCTTGAACTGGATGCCGTAAACCGGCTCTTTATCCAGGGAAATATCCTCCGCCGCCATCTCTTCTTTATCCACAGTTTCAAACAGATAAGCAATACAGTCTGCCATAATGCGGTGTCCGTCGTTCGTCGGATGATAAATATCATAGAAGAACTGTCTTTTGGTAATCACATCGCTCGTTTCAAACTGAGGAACAACAGCGTCCTTTACACTCACCATCGGCAGCTCATAACGCTCTCCGATTGGCTGTAAGCGGTCCTGCAAATTCCAGTCACTCATAAACACGGCAAAGTTTAACAGGACAGCGGGTGCCTGTTTGGCCTGCAATATTTTCATAACAAGACTTTCGAAGCTGACACCTTCTGTCTCATCTCCCTCGTCATTGACCGCAAACTCAATCACAACAAGGTCCGGTTCAATTTCGCCGTCTTTTGTCACATCTCTGTCATAGCGGACCATGCCGAGTTCGGACGGCGTACCTCCCACGCCAGCTTTTACATAGTGAACGTTGTCACCACCGCAGGGAGAAAACATCTCACAAAATGCAGCATAGGAACGATACGCATAGCACATCGTATTAATCGGCTTACCACCAGCTCCCTGAGTAATGGAGCCGCCAATATAAGCAATGGTAACATCCTCGCCACGCTTACATTTTTCAATCACCTTCTTCAAACGATAGTTGTTACCGGTTGACACAAGGGAACCAGCTATCATTTTGCGATATGCCTCCGAATCGAACTGAACCGGAGGGTCCACCTCAATTTCAGGAACATCATATCCATCATTGACATAAAATTTGACTGTCAATGACATATTCTTATTTTCTTCCGGGAAAATGAAATTGAAGGAGCCAAAACAATCATCATCCTCATTCACCGGATACGCATCCACAGGAAGAACCATCTCCTCCCCTGTACAAGGCAGAGTCATCTCCATTACCGTTCCCGTTGTATATTTATCCGTTTTCCCATAGCACTGGAATTGAAACTCCACTTCTTTCTCCCGATCTTCCGGATCTTCCGCTTTGATACTTACTCCAACACTATGTACCAGCTTTCGAAAAGTCTCCATTTTGGGAAGCATCTGCAAAAGTTCTTCATCCAAATCCCCTGATGTAAAACGTACCTGATCAATCAATCTTCCTTCCAAAAATACATAGTCACGAATTACACCTTCCGGATCTTTTGTACCGGATATTGTTTTATCTAAGACAACATATAAACATGGTCTTTTCTCTACCGGATCTTTTGGGGCTGCAGGTCCTCTCATATGCTTATGCACTCCTTCCATTCCATAAAATTCGCAAAAGGGCAAAAAAATCCCCCTTGCATGACAATCGTTCTTATTATAACGCAAAATCATCCAAAGGGGAACCCCATTCTTTAACTAATCTTACTTGTCTTAAATGCCGTCACCCGGTCTAATGGCGCCTGGCACTCTCCAAAGGCAGGCGATTCGTAAATCACATAAGTATAGGAGCCGCTAATGGCAATGCCCTCATTCATCGGTGGCATCTTCACCGTCTTTTTTCTGCTGTTTTTCTTAATGGTCTTTTTGGTCAAATCCCATGTAGGATTGTAAGTATCCAGTTGAGACATGAATCCCCGCCTTCCCTTTTTCGTCTGACAGGAACGGGATACAATCATTTTACCGGAAGATGTAAACGCCACTCCCTGCGTCCGGTTTGGCATCAGTATCCGGTTGGTATAAGTCAGTGCCGGTGCACCCGATTTATTGCTGATTGTATATCCATACATGTATTTTTTTGAAGTTTCACTATAAGCAGCTGCCCAAATCCGGTCTTTATAATAAGTAACATACGACATTGTCTCCGGCATCGGAATCACTGAACTGAAGCGATACAACTCATAATACGGTTTTCCTGAGGTAACCGCTGCCTGAATATGACTGAATTTAAAGTTCTGAAGGTTTTTCCCATAAGTAACCCAGACATTCTCTCCATCAAAGGTAATTCCGCCCACATGACCGGTATGCGGAAGCACAAGTGTAGTGAGATATTTTCTTGTCTTTTTATCCATGATATAAATGACAGATTCCTGCTTTTTGGAATAATCATACGCTGATATCAGCAAATAATTTCCTGCAAAAGTAACACTCTGGGGAACCATCCGTGTGGCGTTGAAGCCTGCCACATTGGTCACTTTTAACCCTGGAATCACATAGCTTTTACTATATAAAACACGATTTTTAAATGCTTTATATTTTTTATATGCTGCTGATTTTCTGAAGGATTTCAGTGTTGTAAAAAATTTTGCCACAACACTGGTTGCCTTCACAGCAGCCGATGCTGTCGTTGTGTTCGAAACAGTAGAAACCGAACTCATGGTAATGCCGGATACGGTTCTTACCGCTTCCACCTTCACATAATATTTTTTCTTTTTCTTAAGACCATCGATTCCCCGGATTTTCACTTCATCCGACGCCACCTTCGCCATCACCTTGAATCCGGAAGATGCCTTGGTAGAAACATAAATATTAAAATAATCCGCTCCTGTACCTTTGCTCCATTTTACTTTCAGACGCTTGTCCCCACCTTTGATTTTTGTAATCTGGGGAATGGAAGGTGCCGTGCCGTAGAGCACCTCATCCGACAGCTCGCCGGCATTGGTCGTATCACCTGCATAGGCAATAACGGTAAAGTAATAGTTTTTCCCAGAGGATAACCCTGTTACCTGAAAGGTATTCTGTTCCGTCGTTCCGGCAAGTACACTATCCTTCCCCGTTGCCAGACGATAGTAAATCTGATATCCGGTAGCCCCCGCTGTCTTGTCCCATGTCAGCGTGATTTTAGTCTTAACATTTTGCACAGCCTTAATCCCCGTGACTTGATCGGGCTGCAGGGCAACTACAATCGTTGCCGAATCTGCTCCGGCGTACTCGCCAGACACCGCCCTGATTTTTACATACAACAGTTTCCCCGCTTCCAAATCCGTAAATTCATAGGTTGTCTTCGTGGTACTTTTTAGCAGGGTAAAACTTCCGGTCTCCTTGGTTGATGTATAGATTTCATATTCTTTTGCCTCCGTCAGGCTGCTCCACTCAATGATCGCTTTTTTCTTCGTAGCCTCTTTCAGTTTCAATCCGGTAACCTGTCTTGGCACAACCCGGATTGTATACTCTGTTTTTACCCCCTGATAAGATACTTCAAAAGTCTGGTCTCCCAATTTGGTTGTATCCAACTTTATCTCCTGATCGGGATGGGTAATTAACTCCGATTTGTCACTATAAGTCACTTTTATTGCAACATTATTTTTTGTAAACACACTTTTATAAGGAATTTCCACATCCGTATCTACAACTTCAATGCTTGTAATGGTTTTCTCCTGAGACGGTGGTGTCGGTTCCGGCTCCGCTGCACGGACCCCTGTTCCTTCTATTCCCATTCCAAAAACAATCCCTAATACGAGGATTAATGCTACTATTCTCCGTTTCATCTGCTGCCTCCTGTAATCATGTTCTCCGTTGTTCTATGAGACACTTTAACGGATACCTTTGTCAGAAAAAAGACAAAATTCTCTTTATCCTCCATAATAAGATGTAGTCCCGGTTATACCATCCAACGCACCAGCTTTTAGTACACTTTTTGAATCACTCGATAAAGAACGAAAAACGGACTACATATCACTATGTAGTCCGTCAATTTCGTTACAGGGGCACTAGGAATCGAACCCAGCTCTGGAGTTTTGGAGACTCTTATTCTACCGATGAACTATGCCCCTAAATAGGTGTTTCATTTACACTCACTCGAATATCATACCGTCTTTTGTTCACTTTGTCAAGGATTAGTTTTATTCTCTCATTTTTCATAATATTTACGGAACCCTCTCACATCATCGTTATATCCCATGGCCTCATAAAACCGATGTGCCTCTTTTCGAAAACCGGATGAAACAAGCAGGGCATATTCACAATGGTTCTCTTTGGCAAAACGATCCAGTTCCTCGAAAATCTTTCTACCGATTCCTTTGCCGCGATACCGACTGTCAACAATGACATTCTCCACCACAAGAAAGGGTGCATCCAACGCCACACAGAGAATGCCCATGGTGCTGCCAAGCACCTGTTCTCCCCGCACAGCAACGGCAATATAATAATTCGGAAGCTCCGCAACGGATTCAAAATTGCGCTCCATGACGTCCATAAGAACTCCTTCCGGAATCAAATCCCGGTACATATGCTGCAGCTGCGGCAGATCCTCTTTCACCATTTTTCGTATTTTTATCTCATCTTTCATAACAGGAACCTCCCCCATCGAATCTACTTCTATCATACGGGAAAAAGGAACATTTGTCACCACGAAAAATCTCCCCACCGGCACAGCCGGCAGGGAGATATAAGGGGAGGATAAGTATTCAACCTTTTATCAGTTGAATACAGCAGATCAAAGCAGAGGGGGAATCGACTTCGATCTGCCGGTATTAGTATTTTTGCCTGTAATTCAGAAAATATACAAGTTTTTTGATTTTTTTATAAAAGTGTGATATAGTCTTAAAAGCACTACTTTTACAGGAGGAAATGAGAGAATGGCTTTATTACAGGAATGGCGCGACTACGCCTACAGTGAAGAAATGCAGAATTCAAAAGAAGGACAAAAATTGTGGGAGAATTATTTTGCACTGGAGCAGGGTATTTACGAGAAACTTCTTGCCAACCCGGCAGAGGTTGTTGAGGGTACCGTTCAGGAACTGGCAGACAAATATGAAGTTCCGCTTTCCATGATGGTTGGCTTTCTGGATGGCATCAACGATAGTCTAAAAGAGGCAAATCCCATTGAAGAAATGGAAAAAGATACCAAGGTAAAGATTGACATTGATCCCGAGAAATTGTACTACAACATGGTTGAGTGCAAGGCAGAATGGCTCTACAATCTTCCCCAGTGGGATGATATTCTTTCTGAAGAGCGACGTAAGGAGCTTTATAAAGAGCAGAAAAATTCCGGCACCATTCACAACGAGAACCGTAAAGTGGGCAGAAATGACCCATGTCCATGTGGTTCCGGCAAAAAGTATAAACAGTGCTGTGGACGATAATATGCTCTTGTAATGAAAAGGACATGAAAAATTAATAGAAAATCCATTGACGATTACACTGATACCGAGTATAGTAGGAATCCGAAAAAATCTTTTGAGAAAGAGAGGCTGCGATTCGGTATGAGACGTACGAGTACAATGCAGGATATGACAGTGGGAAGTCCAATTTCACATATACTGAAATTTTTCTTCCCACTTCTTTTCGGGATGCTTTTCCAGCAATTTTATAATCTGGTTGATACCGCAATTGTAGGAAAGTTTCTGGGACCACAGGATTTAGCGGCGGTAGGTGCTACCGGTTCTGTCAACTTTCTGATTCTAGGCTTTTGCATGGGGGTCTGCAATGGTTTTGCCATCCCTGTTGCACAGAAATTTGGTGCGAAAGACGAGACAAGTTTACGAAAATTTGTTGCCAACAGTGTCTGGTTATCCATTCTGTTCGCAGTGGTAATGACCGTGTCTGTTTGCTTTTTGTGCCGTGATATTCTTATCTGGATGGATACGCCTGCTGACATATTGGAGGGGGCCTATCGCTATATTTTTGTTATTTTCCTCGGCATTCCCGTTACCTATTTGTACAATTTACTATCCGGCATAATGAGAGCTCTCGGAGACAGTAAAACACCTTTGATTTTTCTTGTGTTTTCCTCCGTTTTGAATATTCTGTTTGATTTGGGTGCCATCCTCCTTCTGCACATGGGTGTGGCAGGAGCCGCCTGGGCTACTGTAACTGCTCAGGGTATCTCCGGTATACTTTGTCTGATTTACATGAAAAAGAAATTTCCGATTTTGAAAATAAAAAAAGAAGAGTGGCGTCTGAATCGCCACTGTGTTGGTCGTTTGTGTGGAATGGGAATTCCCATGGGGTTGCAATATTCCATCACTGCAATTGGAAGCGTTATCCTTCAGACGGCAGTAAATCGTCTCGGTTCCACCGCTGTTGCAGCTATTGCTTCCGGTGGCAAACTGTCGATGTTCTTCTGCTGCCCATTTGATGCCATGGGCTCCACCATGGCGACCTATGCCGGACAGAATCTGGGGGCGCAGAAACTGGACCGTGTGGATAAAGGAATTTTTGCCTGCAGTGGGCTGGCACTGATTTACTCTATCGTCGCCTGTGTCGTCATGATTATTGCGGGGCCAACGCTTTCCCTGCTCTTTGTGGATGGTAGTGAAACAGAGCTTATCCAATTGATTTCCACATTCCTTCGCTGGAACAGTCTTTTCTACTTCCCATTGGCTCTGGTCAATATCGTGCGCTTTACGATACAGGGTCTTGGATTTGGAAAACTCGCCATACTGGCCGGCGTGTGCGAAATGATTGCACGAAGCATCGCAGGATTTTACTTTGTTCCTGTGTTTGGCTTCACCGCCGCCTGTCTGGCGAGTCCGATTGCCTGGATATT
>JALENH010000004.1 GCA_022767895.1 Eubacterium sp. | reverse complement strand
CTACATGGTTGACATAACAGCCATTACCCTTTTCCCTACACAACCCTGTATAACGCTCTACTTCTCCACCGGATCTTATCCATTCAAATCCCTCCGACAGATTTTTCTGCCGTTTTTCTTTTTGTGTAAGCAAATATTTCCAATTATATTCCCGACATTGTCTCATAAAGGGCTCTGCCGCATATAGGGCATCCCCCTGAATACAGATGGGAAGTCTTGGATATTCCTTTTTTATCCTTGCCAACAAACGCTTTGCTGCATTGACTTCACAATCCTGTTTGCTCACATCTTCATTTTCATTTTCAATAAATTCTGTTCCCAGACTGATAACGACATTATCACTAAACACAATCTTAGCTTCCAACACCTTATGATAATACAGCTTCACCTTTTTTCCGTCTTCTGTCTTTTTCGTGGTACAAAGACAGTTGTCGCAATGTTTTTCATGGAAGCAGAAGAGTCCCGTCCCATCTAAAATAATGCGCCAATACTTTCCAAGCAAACGACCTCTGTTAAAGTGCTTTCCACGAATTAAACTCGTCACCATTTTCCTTCTGACCTCAGCTAGGCACTCCGGTGACAATTTCTCCAAATAGTAATTCAATGTGTCATAATGTGGCATCTCGTCTAGATTTTTGTTCCCAGACATAATACGAAGCGTATCAATACATTTTTCGTCGTTGAAATTTTCTTCCATTTGCCTCATCGTATATTGCCCACATATATTTTTTAGGATTGCCAAATATGCTAGATCCGTCTGCGTATATGTGATATAACTTTGGTGCCTTGGATCACTCATTTCGTAAAACCATTTGTTTAAAGAACGAAAGAAGTGGTGTGTTACCATCATAAAATCAACGATTCCACGGTCCCTTTTCTTCTTTGCGCGCTTATCTCTTTTTGTCATCTAAAAACCTCCTGTGAGAAAAATTTCTTATATCCATTTTAACGCACAGGAGGTTATCTTGCACTATATCTAGTCATTTTATTGCGAAAAGTTTTTATTCCTCACCGCTGTGCGGAGGTACAAAGGGATTTTTGGTGTTTTTTGAAGATAAACATATTGTAAATGGAAAGGAATTATGATATGGTGTATAAGTATTGTATTATGAGATGTCTGGGAGAGGAGTTTCCTGGATTGTTCAAAGATAGGAGGGAAAGAAAATGAAAAAAATGTCAGCTTATGCTCTGACAGGTGCTTTGGCACTGACGCTTGCCTTTGCGGCAGGAGCTGTTGTGAATCCACAGACGGCAGATGCGAAGGTGAAAGTGAAGAAAGTGACGGTTGTGGCTCCGTCGGGAAAGACTGCTTATGTGGCGAAGGGTAAGAAGGTGAAGCTTTCATCAACGGTGAAGGTAACACCGAACAAAAAAGCCAACAAGAAGGTTACATACAAATCTGCCAATAAGAAGATTGCCACGGTAACAAGCAAAGGTGTTATTAAGGCAAAGGCAGCAGGAAAGACAAAGATTACTGTTGTTTCCAAGAAGAACAAAAAGAAAAAGGCAACCATTAAAGTAGTTGTTAAGAAGAAAGCAGTGAAAAAAGTTAAACTGAATTCCGGTAATTTTGTTCTTGCGGCCGGTGCCAAGAAGACGCTGAAGGCAAAAGTGAGTCCGACAAAGAATGTCAGCAAGAAAGTGGCATGGACATCTTCCAACAAGAGGGTGGCCACCGTATCCTCGAAGGGTGTTGTAAAAGGAATTCGTGATGGTAAGGCAGTTATTACAGCGAAGGCAACCGATGGAAGTGGTAAGAAAGCAAAAGTGACCGTGACGGTAGGAGCAGGGATTGCCAGCGTATCCGTACCGACTGGAGATGTGGTTCGGGTTGTACTGTCCGGTACAAAAACATTGACGGCCAAGGACTTTACGATTCAGACTCGTTCCGGTCAGACATCCACCCGCTATATCTCGAAGCCTGTCTCTTCTGTTTCAACAAAAGATCAGAAAGTGTATGATGTTACGCTGAAGGGATATGTGTCTTCCGATACATATCTTAAAGTATCCATTCCGACACTGGCAACGAACAAATCTCTTGAGATTTATATAGACAAAATTGCCGGCTATGGAAATGGTACCAATGACACGGTGGAATATGTGACCTCAGTAAAAGATAAAAAATATTCTAACACATGGTCCATTAGTAACACGAATGCTGTTGGTAAGATGACTTATTCTGCCGTGACCGGACTTCCGGCGGGCTTAAAGAGCTATATAAGTCAGGATAAGACCACAGTCAGAGTTCGTGGAAAATTCACGAATATGGAGAATGGGACAACTGCTACACTGACGGGCGTGGATGAGAAGGGAACAACATTCACGAAAAAAGTTATCTTTTATGTGGGAGATGCCGATCATCTGGTAGGTGGTGCAGAACCTGCTGATACAAAGCTTTCCTATACTCCGAACGATCCGAAGACGCCCAAAAATGAAGAAAGCGGATTTGATTTTTATAATGACTTGAATGTTTGGAATTACATACATGTCAGTGGCGGCTCTGGGGATTACTCCCGGGAAGTAACCTGTAATGGTAAATCTTTGTATGAGTTGACCCATAATACGGAGGGAGACTGTGTCCCTATGCCGGCGGGAACCTACAATTTTAACGTAACCATTAAGGATGATGAAAAGGAAAATGTCAGCCCGCTGTCACTGGTGGTAACAATCATTCTGAAAGATGGTGTTACCGTGTCCGGTACTGTTCGCGATTTGGCGGGACAGCCGGCAAAGGATGTTGAAGTGGGAGGTCATACCAAAGAGGATGCCTATGGCAGATGCCAGTCCCTGTATGCTGAAACAGAGACGAATGGAACCTATTCCACAAGAGTGCTGCCGGGAGATTATTACACGTATTGTAATGGTGGATATGATATGACGGTTGGCAATATATTTACGGGAAATACGACAAAGAACTTTGTGATTCCATTGTATCGTGTGACGATTGCCACTAATATTCCGGGGGCGGTAGCTTATAATGAATATCCGAATATTGATTTGATCGACAATTATGGAAGAATTTATTCCGTTTTTGGCCGTGATGGTTCTATGGACGGAGATTTTTCCATGTATGCATACCTGGAGCCGGGAACCTACTCGGTAGATGAATATTATACGAATACAGTATATGCTTATGGAAAAGTGGATTCCTATACTGACACATACGGAAGAACGGTTTATAACACATCAAATTCCCTGGGGAATTATAAAGTATCCGGTTCCTTCAGCGTCACAGGAAATGGAACGGTAACGTTAAATGCCGTTAAGAATACGGATGATGAATAAGTAAGAAGTAAAAAAATAAAGTGAAAATTTGATTCGGCGGCGGTGCTTTGGCATTGCCGCCGAAATTACGCTATTGCCTAAAAAGGCAAAATGGGGTAAACTAATAAAAGGTATCGACGACAAAGCACTTCGGAATGGAGGTAAGCATGAGACGAGTAGCTTTTTTGACCAGCGGTGGCGATTGCCAGGCGCTGAACGCCACCATGAGAGGCGTAGCGAAAACATTGTATAATGCAGATCCGGATACGGAGATTATCGGTATCCTTGAAGGATACAAAGGATTGATGTATGAGAAGTATGTGAAAATGAAACCGTCGGATTTTTCCGGGATTCTGACAGAGGGTGGGACAATCCTCGGGTCTTCCCGTCAGCCTTTTAAAAACATGAGAAAGCCGGATGAGAACGGGATGGACAAGGTCCTTGCCATGGTAAATACCTACAAGAAACTGAAACTTGATTGTCTGGTTATCCTGGGAGGCAACGGCACACAGAAATCAGCGAATATGCTCCGGGAAGAGGGACTTAATGTGGTGGGCCTGCCAAAGACGATTGACAATGATATCTGGGGAACAGATATGACTTTTGGTTTCCAGAGTGCGGTGGATATTGCCACCAATGCCATTGACTGTATTCATACTACTGCCTATTCCCATGGACGGGTGTTTATCGTGGAAGTGATGGGACATAAAGTAGGATGGCTTACGCTGCACGCCGGAATTGCCGGAGGAGCCGATGTTATTCTTCTTCCGGAGATTCCTTATGATATTGATGCTGTTGTAGAAGCAATTCAAAAGCGTACAGACGCCGGAAAACGATTCTCGATTTTGGCGGTGGCAGAGGGTGCCATCAGCAAAGAGGATGCACAGCTTACGAAGAAAGAGCGCAAGGCGAAACTGAAAAATAATCCTTATCCGAGTGTTTCTTATAAAATTGGAGCTGAGATTGAGGAACGGACGGGGCAGGAAATCCGTATTACGGTGCCGGGGCATACCCAGCGTGGCGGAAGTCCCTGTGCCTATGACCGTGTGATTGCCAGCCGTCTTGGTGCTGCGGCAGCACAGCTGATTTTGGAAGAAAAATATGGTTATATGGTAGGATTTAAAAACGATGAGATTATCCCGGTTCCTCTGGAAGAAGTAGCGGGCAGACTGAAAATGGTAGACCCGGAATCTTCGATTATTCAGGAAGCAAAGAATCTCGGCATCAGTTTTGGTGTCTGAAGAAGAGAGGAAAACCATGTCGTATCAGGCTTTATATCGTAAATACCGCCCCAAAGATTTTTCCAGTGTCAAGGGGCAGGATCATATTGTGACGACACTCACCAACCAGATTCAGGCGGACCGGATTGGGCATGCTTATTTGTTCTGTGGGACGAGGGGGACGGGTAAGACTACGGTGGCGAAGATTTTTGCCAAGGCGGTTAATTGTGAGAATCCCGGACCGGACGGGCCCTGTGGGGAATGCGCGATGTGCCGGGCTATTGATGAGCAGTCTTCCATGAATGTGGTGGAGATTGATGCGGCTTCCAACAACCGTGTGGATGATATCCGTCAGGTAATTGATGAGGTGCAGTATTCGCCGGCGGAAGGACGGTTCAAAGTATACATTATCGATGAGGTGCATATGCTTTCCACCAGTGCGTTTAATGCTTTGCTGAAAACGCTAGAGGAGCCGCCCTCCTATTTGATTTTTATACTTGCCACTACGGAGGCCCACAAGATTCCACTGACCATTTTGTCCCGGTGTCAGCGCTACGATTTCAAGAGAATCAGCGTGGATACCATTGCCATGAGGTTGAGAGAACTTCTGGATCAGGAGGGAATTGAGGCAGAGGACCGTGCTCTGACCTACATTGCCAGGCAGGCAGATGGCGCCCTGCGTGATGGACTGAGTTTGCTGGAACAGTGTATTTCTTTCTACTTTGGGGAGAAACTGACCTATGAAAATGTGCTGAAGGTGCTGGGAGCAGTTGACCACAGTGTATATCATGAATTGTTAGAGGCGCTGATGGCGAATCGAGTGGAAGGCGTCATAAATGTTGTGGGCAGAATGGTGGAGCAGGGAAAAGATTTGACCCAGTTTGTCAATGAATTTGTCTGGTATCTGCGGAATCTGCTTGTGGTGAAGACGGCGGATGATGTGGGGCAACTGGTGGACATGTCAGAAGAGAATCTGCAGGAATTAACTCGTTATGCGGAACAGATTGAGACGGAGGTTATTTTCCGCTATATCCGTGTTCTGTCTAGCCTTGCTGCCGATATGAAGTATGGTAACAACAAGCGGGTTATGCTGGAAGTGGCGATGATTCGATTGTGCCGTCCACAGATGGAACAGGATTACGATTCTCTGATTCAGAGAATGCACAATCTGGAACAGCTCAATGAAGATTTGCAGACGGCACTTTCATCCGGAACACTGACGGTGGCATCGGGAATGGATGGTGAAAATTCTGCGCAGCCACCGGTGCCACAGAAAGAGATCCGGCCGGAAGCTGTGCCGGATGATGTTCGTGATGTTGTTGCGAATTGGAAGCAGATTCTGAGCCGGGTGAGCCAGGTGTGCCGCAGTATGCTGTTGGATGTAAGATTGTCGGTGTCGGACGCCGGAAAGATGGTGATGGCATTTTCCCAGGCTACTCCGACAGAATATTTTAAAAAGGAAGAAAATCAGCAGGAACTGATAGAGGCAGCAGGACAACTGACGGGGAAAGAGATTAGTCTGGATGTCCGTTATGTAGAAAACCGGCGGGAAATGAATGCCCTGCCGGAACTTCGGAATATAATAAAAAATGTAGAGATTGAAATGTTGGATTAATGCTGACAGGAAAGGATGAAAAAATGGCTAGAAGAGGTGGATTCCAGGGAGGTATGCCTGGTAACATGAACAATTTGATGAAGCAGGCACAGAGAATGCAGCGTCAGATGGAAGAGACTCAGAAGGAAATGGAAGAAAAGGAATACGAGGCAACTGCCGGCGGCGGTGCTGTTACAGTAAAGGTTTCCGGAAAAAAAGAAGTTTTGTCTGTGAAACTCAGTGAGGAAGTAGTGGATCCGGATGATATCGAGATGCTTGAGGATCTTATTGTAGCGGCAACAAACGAGGCACTCCGTATGCTGGAGGAAGACAGTGCGAAGTCGATGGAGGCTTTGACTGGTGGATTGAACCTGGGTGGAGGATTCCCATTCTAATGAAATACTATAGTGAATCGATTACTAATCTGATTGAGGAACTGGCAAGTCTGCCCAATATCGGACCAAAGTCAGCCCAGCGTTTGGCGCTGCATATACTGAATTTACCTGAGGCAAGGGTGAAACATCTGGCAGACAGCATTCTTACGGCCAGACAGAAAATCTGTTTCTGCAAAGAATGTTTCAATCTTTCCGACCAGGAACTTTGCCAGGTGTGTGCCGATGAGAAGCGGGATCATTCCACCATTATGGTGGTGGAGGAACCCAGTGATTTGGCTGCCTATGAGAAGACCGGACAGTACAAAGGTGTGTACCATGTACTCCATGGTGCCGTGAATCCCATGGTGGGCGTACAACCGGAGAATCTCAAATTGAAAGAACTGCTTCAACGCCTTCAGAGAGAAGACGTAAAAGAAGTGATTATTGCTACGAACTCCACTGTGGAGGGAGAGGCAACGGCGCTCTGGATTAGCAAATATGTCAAGCAGGCTGGGATTAAGGTAACCCGTATCGCCAGCGGTGTGCCGGTGGGAGGCGCACTGGAGTTTATTGATGAGATGACCTTATTCCGCGCGCTTGAGGGCCGGACGGAGCTTTGAACGGAGCAGACAGCGTGAAATGCCCATGGAGATAAAGTCTGCCAGCTGCATGACCAGATTCAAATGTGTGGTCTGCAGGAGCATCTGACTGCCGAATCCTGATAGGTTAACGATGCCGGTGATGAAAATGTCGCCCACTGCCGGCAGATTTTTGTCCACGCCGACACCGGGACAGAGAGAGCCCTCACCCAAAGTGATATAGCCCACGTGTTCCACGATGCCTAAGGAAGCATCGACGGCAATGACAAGAGCATCCGGGTGGTACAATTGAATGGTTTGAATGGTGGCTTCCAGATTTTTGGCATGAATGGGTTGTTCCAGTGTGCCATAGATGTGGAAGCTTTTTTTGTATCGCTCGCCGCAGAACCGGGTGAGCTTATGCCCGATGATGGGACCCAGGCAATCGCCGGTTGCCCGGTCGGAGCCGATGCATACAAGGGCGATTTCCCGATTTGTATAATTGTTCTTCTCCAGTATTTTCTGCAAGGAAGAAGTGAAGTCAAAAAGTGCCTGGGATTCACCAGGGTTGAAATACTGTATCATAATTCTTATCAGCCTTTCTATTAATCCATTACTTATAAAAAGAGTATTTGCACATTTTCAAAAAACATTCTAAAAAGAGAAGGAATAAATTTTGTTTTGGGACTTCCAATCGACAAAATCTGCATTTCTCCTATGTTATGATGGGTGCATTAGAAATTATGTATTCAAAAAAAGGGAGGACAAGCCATGCAGTGGACAAAACCAAAGAGCGTCCGACAAATCGGAGATATTCCCGGCAAAGGACGCATTTATATGGAAGATTATGTGATCCGGTTTGCAAGAAAACTTGCGGGACAAGGACATGGAGTGGAAAAAGCAGCTGTTTTGCTGGGGAACCGTTATTTGTATAACGGGGATAAAATCTATCAGATTTCAGGAATTGTGGAGATTCCCAATTTTGCAGGAAGAACCGGTCCGGAATTGTCTGGGACGGATTGGGACCGGATTTATTCTGAAATCAAGGAAAATTTTACGGATTTGGAAATTGTTGGATGGTTTTACAGCTGCCAAGGTTTTTCTGTTAATCAGGCGGGACAATTGTTGGAAATGCATAAGATGAATTTTCAGCATCGGGATAAGATTCTATATATATATGAAGAGATGGGAAAAGAGGATAGCTTTTTCCTTTATCGCAGTGGTCAGTTCGAGAGGCAGAAGGGTTACTATATTTATTATGAAAAAAATCCGGAGATGCTCCGCTATATGGAGAGAGAGAACAACCGTCATGTCCACATTGTGGAACAGGAGGATGACCGGGTTGTCAGAAATATTCGGGGAATTATGGAGGAAAAGGAAAAAATCCGTGTTGGAAAGAAAAAGAAAGAGACTCATATGGGATATGGGATTGCCGCCATGGTGGCGCTTATTGTGGTGCTTGTAGGGGTTGTGACGATGCGAAACCAGTCGGCGCTCGACCAGGTGAAGGAGCAGTTAAATACCTTGCAGACCATGAATCAGAAGGAACGCCCGGCGAACCAGGATAGAACGCTGGTGGAGACCCAGGAGGCAGAGATTACCCCTCTTCAGGTGACAGCTTCCCCTGCGGTTACAGCCGTTCCCTCCGAAAGTCCTCAGCCATCGGTAACTGCACTTCCGTCAGGAACGGAAAGTTGACGTTGCAGAGTAAAAGTTCCCTGTGCTATAATGTTTTTATCACAAGTAAAAGAAGGGTACGGAATGAATTTTTTTGAGAAGAACAAACAGAAGTGGATTGTTGGTGGAGTGATTTTGGGACTGCTTCTGCTGGCTGCGGGATTGGGGATTTTTTCCTATTTCTACGGAAATCGCTGTTATCGGCAGTATCAGGTGCAAAGTAAGGTGGATCGCAGCGACAGCAACAATGTAAAATATATGTATTATGAAGGGAACATTTTAAAATACAGCCGCAGCGGTATCAGTGAGATTGACAATACGGGAAAAAGCCTGTGGAATGGCGGTTATGAAATGAAACAGCCTCAGGTAGATGTCTGTGGTGATTATGTGGTTGTGGCAGATGTGGCTGGGAAACAATTTTATGTTTACAACGGTGAGGATGAGGGAACTAGCATCGAGACCAGTTTGCCAATTGTCCGTGCGAAGGTGGCTCGACAGGGAGTGGTTGCCGTGCTTTTACAGGATAAGGATTCTAACGTATTAAATATTTATAATCCCTATAGCAATGCAGAAAGTCTTTTGGTAGAGATTCCTACTAATGTGGCAGAAGAGGGGTATCCATTGGATTTTGATATTTCGCCGGATGGGAAGAGTGTGGTGACTTCTTATCTTGTTGTGAAAGGCAGCAGCATTGAGACCAAAATCAGTTTTTATAATTTTACGGAAGTGGGCAAGGACAATAACACGTTGGTAGGTGGCAAGTCCTTTGGAGAAAAAATGATTGCCAAGGTGGAATTTATTGATGATGACAAAGTGGCGGTGTTTCATGAAAAAGGATTTTCCATTTTTGGACAGATGAAGCAGCCGGAGAATCTGGTGGAAAAGAATTTTTCTGAGGAAATTAAGAGTATTGCTTTCCAAAATGGTTATCTGGCCGTAGTTCTTGAGAAAGACGGGAAAATTGAGAATCAGAAACTTGTCCTGTATGATGAAAAGGGAAAAGAAAAGCTGCAGCGGAACATTTCTTATGAATATGCCAACATGGAAATTCACGGCGAAGAGATTATTTTTACCGGGAACCGCTCCTGTAACATATTGCGATTCAATGGTCATGACAAGTTCGAATACAAGTTTGAACAGGAAATTGATGCCCTCTATCCGACATCGGATGGAGAGGTGTACACGTTGATTGATACATCTACAATACAGAAAATCAAGTTGAAAACAAAGTGAGGAAAAACGTATGATGAGTACGAGACTGTTGGAATTAATTGCACTGGCGCTGTTGCTGTTGTGCGTTCTTGATGGAATCCATAAGGGACTTTTGATGAAGGTGTTTTCCTTGGTTCGGCTGATTGTTATTTTGGCGCTGACTGTGATTCTGGTGCCGATTCTTATGCCAATGATGGCAGAGAATAATGTGGCAGGAAGCGGGATTGCCTATGTTGCCGCTCTGGTTGTGGCACTGGTTGCAGTTCAGCTGATTGCTCATTTGCTGAAACTGGTTGACCATATTCCGGTTGTAAAAACGGTGAACCGCCTGGGGGGTGCCATTCTGGGGGCTTGCATCGGAATTATTCTAATCTGGGTGGCATTGGCGTTGATTGGGGCCTTTCAGGAGGTATCCTGGTGTCGGGAGGTATCGGCCTGTGCGAAGGAGAGTGAGGCACTGAGAGTGATACAGCGGTTTGATCCTATGACTTATGTATTGAAACATTTCGATTTTCCGGTACTGTTTTAAAAAAACTGGTTGACAAAGAAAAGTCCGCACGATATAATGATTTAGCATGCGTGTCGTGTGGACTTTTTTGTGTCCCTGAAAATAGGGAAGACAGAAATTCTCACGAACCATGACAATAAGATTACAGGAGGTGAAAATTAATGCCAACTTTTAACCAGTTAGTAAAGCAGGGTAGAAAATCGGTTGCGAAGAAGTCTAATTCTCCAGCGTTGCAGTCATCCTACAACTCTTTGAAGAAAAAGTCTGTAAACACTAGTTCTCCACAGAAGCGTGGTGTTTGTACTGTTGTTCGTACTGCTACACCGAAGAAACCTAACTCAGCACTTCGTAAGATTGCCAGAGTTCGTCTTTCCAACGGTATCGAAGTAACAAGCTACATTCCGGGCGAAGGTCACAACCTTCAGGAGCATAGTGTTGTTATGATCCGTGGCGGACGTGTTAAGGATCTTCCTGGTACCAGATATCACATTATCCGTGGTACACTGGATACTGCAGGTGTTGCTGATCGTAAGCAGGCCCGTTCCAAATACGGCGCTAAGAAACCGAAAGCTGCAAAGTAAGCTAATGTAAAAGTACCGGATTAATTTTTGCATCTTATATTATATATGAAGTAAGCAAACTTTAAGCTGGTGCGGACACAAGTCGTGAGTACCTGTGAATTAATTATTATTAAGGAGGGAAGTAACGTGCCACGTAAAGGACATATTCAGAAAAGAGACGTATTGGCTGATCCAGTCTACAAGAATAAGATCGTAACAAAGCTGATTAACAATATCATGCTGGACGGTAAAAAGGGCGTTGCTCAAAAAATCGTATACGGTGCATTCGAGCAGGTTGCAGAGCAGACCGGCAAAGATGCTCTTGAAGTATTTGACGAAGCTATGAACAACGTAATGCCTGAACTTGAGGTCAAAGCTAGACGTATCGGTGGTTCCACTTATCAGGTTCCAATCGAGGTTCGTCCGGATCGTCGTCAGGCGCTGGCTCTTCGCTGGTTGACTACCTATTCTCGTGCGAGAGGTGAGAAGACCATGAAGGAGAGACT
>JALENH010000260.1 GCA_022767895.1 Eubacterium sp. | reverse complement strand
CATAGTCATATCTCCTTTCGGGGCGTGATTTGTGGTTTCTAGTCAACTCCATTATATCACAAACCGTGAGGAGATTTTTATTTTTAGCAACAAAAAAATGCCGTATTTATACGGCTTTTGGCGTTTCGCAAACGCCTATATTTTATATTATAAAAAAGGAGGAATGGAAATGAGTATCAAGGTGCTTGGCTCGGGCTGCAAATTCTGTCATGAGCTGTACGAAAATACGAAAGAAGCAGTAAAAAATATTGGTCTGTCTGTCGAGGTGGAATACGTTACGGATTTGGAGCAAGTCATGGGATATGGTGTGATGAGTATGCCGGGACTGGTTGTGGATGAAAAGGTTGCTTCGACGGGGAAGGTGCTTAAGACGGCGGATGTGGAGAAACTGCTGCATAAACTGGGGTACTAATGCCCGGGGAGGGGATTTTTGTTATGAGCAAACCCAAAGTAGCCTTTATCTGTGTTCATAATTCCTGCCGGAGTCAGATTGCAGAGGCATTGGGAAAACATTCCGCTTCTGATGTGTTTGAAAGCTATTCGGCAGGAACCGAAACAAAACCACAAATGAATCAGGATGCCGTTCGTCTCATGAAACGACTATATGGCATCGATATGGAACAGAAGCAGTATTCCAAACTGGTTTCTGATATTCCGGAGCCGGATATTGCAATTTCAATGGGATGCAATGTGGGATGTCCCTTTATCGGCAGACCCTTTGACGGGAATTGGGAACTGGACGATCCAACAGGAAAATCCGATAACGAATTTCTTAAAATAATAAAGGAAATTGAGTCAAAAATTCTCCAGTTAAAAAAAGAATTAGAAAATTAAGTATTGAGTCTTTTGCAGAGGGAACGGGAATCAATTTCTCATTTTTTCTACCGTCTCCACAAATCACAATACATCTTGTGCTAAGTAAAAGGGGCAAAATAAACTCTGCCCCTTTCATAATAGACTTTTTACAAAATAGACTCCAATTTTTCTGTTTCAATTTCAATCACCTTTTTATCAATTCTTTGGAATAATATTTCGATTTCCGGAAGTACATAACCGGCCGAAATTACTTTTCTTTCCCATTTGTTGTTAACATTCAGCCATCCCAACACTTTTTCTGAGGAAAATGGTAAAAACGGTGATAGTAATACTGCCAGATTTGCGATAATCTGAACGCATTGATACAGTGTATTATCACACGCAGCCTTATCCGTATTTCGCGTAATCCAGGGGCGTTCTGTATCAAAAAATTTGTTTGCACTTCGAACGAAATCAAATATTTCAGCAAGCGCAGCCTTGAAACAACCTTTTTCAATCTGTTTGCCGACAGAAAGAAAAATTTCGCCTATTTGAGCATCTAATTCCGGATTCTCGATTCCATTTGGTACGACCCCATCACAATATTTTACAATGAATGCCAATGAGCGATTTACAAAATTGCCATAAGCTCCAAGCAACTCACTATTGTGGCTATGGACATATTCGCGCCATGAAAAATCCGCATCTTTCTTTTCGGGACCATTTGCGATGAAAAAGTAACGAATAGAATCTGCCTCATAATGCTCCAACAGTTCCTTCACCCATATTGCATAATTTTGGCTGGTAGATATTTTTCTGCCCTCTAAAGTTAAGTATTCGCTTGACACAATTTGGTCTGGCAAATGCCAGCCCTCACCATTGCCTAATAAAAGAGAAGGCAATATAATGGTGTGAAAGGGAATGTTATCTTTTCCATGCACATAATAATGTTTGGCGTCTTTTCCCCAAAGCTCATAAAAATCCGTATTCCTTTCTTCGGCAGCCACTTTACTTGCGGATAAATATCCTAATACATTTTCTGCCCATATATAAATGGTTTTATTTTCATAGCCATCTTTCGGAACCTCTATTCCCCATTCCAAATCTCTAGTCAAGGCACGATCTCTTAAACCATCCTCGATATACTTATTCGTAAAGGCAATGGCATTTTTTCTCCATTCCGGATGACGATTTACGAGTGCCTTTAATTCAGTTTGTAATTTTGAAATTGCGATATAAAGGTGTTTTGATTTTTTAAAACTGACAGGCTTTCTGCACACGGCACAAATCGGCTCGATAAGCACTTCCGGTTCGAGAACGGTACCACATGCATCGCACTGGTCACCCCGGGTATCGCTTCCGCATTTGGGACATTTGCCTAATACAAAACGATCCGCTAAAAATGTATTGCAGTTGTTACAATATGCCTGTGGAACTTCTTTTTCGTAAACATAAGGACTTTCGTATAATTTTCTGTGAAATTCCTTCACGAAATTCTTATGCGCATCCGAAGATGTTTTGGTATATAAATCATAAGTAAATCCCAGTTTTTCAAAACATTCTACAAACTCCTTGTGGTAAAAATCGCTAATTTCCTGTGGTGTTCTGTTCTCCTGTTTTGCCCGAATTGCGACAGGAGTTCCATGACAATCGCTTCCTGATACAAAATATACATCATCGCCAATCGCTCTATGATATCTGGCCAGTATATCGCCCGGCAATAATCCCGCAATGTGACCTATGTGCAAAGAGCCATTTGCATATGGCCATGCACCACCAATCAAAATTTTTTTCATGTTTAACCTCCATTCCGCAGGCGCTTGCCGCCGAGGACGCGACGAGAAAGTCGCAAATGCGATTTCTCGTCTGCGATAATGGCTAATTTGTGACGCCTGCGGCACAAATAGCTGTGTGAAAAATAATGCATCGGCATTATTTTTCGCACTAACCTCCATTTCTATTTTTTTATAGCCATGAGCAAAACTCTGCACATTCAGTATTTATGCAGGTTTGCGAGGCATGGC
>JALENH010000258.1 GCA_022767895.1 Eubacterium sp. | reverse complement strand
ACAGAAAGGAAGATGGCGGGGAACCATCTTCCTTTCTGCATTAAAAAGAGGAGAAAGTTTGGTAAAATACCAAAACAATTTATGAAAAAAAGAATCTTGTAAGCAAAATCATTTTATGGTGCAAGTATATCGCGTATTTGTTAGGATAGTTTTGCGAAAATGTTAACGATTTGTTAACATGGGTAATTTTCGGTATTTTTCGAATCGGAGAATAACGAAACAAGATATGGTTGAATACTATAGGATAAAAAGGAGCTTTATAATTGTTACAAAAGGAGATTAAATTTGTGAAAAGTGTCTTGGGAAAGTTGATTCAGAGGGAATTTGGCAGAGATACCTATGCCAGCTATACTGAAAAAATGAATAAAAAGCAAAGTATGGATATTTTCTGTGATATCTACGAGAGACTTCGTCATGAATCCTCGGATGATCTCAACCATGCCTTGAAAAATCTTTTGGAATCCGTCCAGGTGTCGATACGCATCAGCAGAAATTTTTTATATATCGTTATGGGATTTATTGTTACGATTCTTACTTTGCTTCTGTTGGAGCTTCCAACATCCGTTTTTGTGCTGGCGGGAGGGGCGGTGATTCTCTGTTTTGGATATAAAACGGTGGAATTTTTCCGGAACCGATATTGTGACCGGGATATCCGGATTGTTTTGATTTACAAAATTGCCCTTTTTCATCTTTTGGAAGAATCCTGTTTACAAAAAGAGGGACATGAGCTATAATGAGCGTAAATGAATAAATCCGGGGAGCTTGCAGACAGGCTGAGAGGAAGGTAAACCCTTCGACCCGAAACCTGATGTGGGTAATGCCAACGGAGGAAGAATGAAAAAGGAAGACCACATATGGATGTGGTCTTTTTTGAAATGGAGGATAAGGATGAGTACGTACACAACACAGATGGATGCCGCAAGAAAAGGAATTATCACACCGGAGATGGAACAGGTGGGTGCCTATGAAAATATGGATGTGGAGGAACTTCGCGAACTGGTGGCGAAAGGCCAGGTGGCAATCCCTGCCAACAAGAACCATAAATGCCTGAAACCCTATGGAATTGGTTCCCGACTGAAAACAAAGATTAATGTCAACCTGGGTACGAGCAGAGACTGCCTGGATTTGGATGTGGAAATGCAGAAGGTGCAGGCAGCCGTGGATATGGGTGCGGAGGCGATTATGGACCTCAGTTCCTTTGGTGACACCCAGAAATTTCGTCGCAAGCTGACCAGCGAGTGTCCTGCGGTAATCGGAACCGTACCGATTTATGATGCGGTTGTTTATTATAATAAAGCATTGAAAGACATTACCTCGGATGAGTGGATGGAAGTTGTGAAAATGCATGCTAGAGACGGTGTGGATTTCATGACGATTCACTGTGGTATCAATCGTGCCACGGCGGATCGGTTTAAGCAAAATCTTCGTCACACCAATATTGTGTCCCGCGGCGGC
This sequence comes from Eubacterium sp., assembly GCA_022767895.1. Lineage (GTDB taxonomy): Bacteria > Bacillota > Clostridia > Lachnospirales > Lachnospiraceae > Eubacterium_F. The sequence continues at coordinate 659 of JALENH010000258.1, read as the reverse complement.
TCCATTATTTTTGCATGGATGGAGCTGACTGGCAATGAGAATCCGTTCTATGAGAGATACGATGAACTTCTGGATATTTGCGAAGAGTATGATGTGACCATCAGCCTGGGTGATGCCTGCCGGCCCGGCAGTATTGAGGATGCCGGTGATATTTCCCAGATTTCCGAGCTGGTGGCGCTGGGTGAGCTGACCCAGAGAGCCTGGAATCATAATGTTCAGGTTATGATTGAGGGACCGGGGCATATGCCACTGAACCAGATTCGAGCGAATATGGAAATTCAGCAGACTGTCTGTAAGGGAGCACCCTTCTATGTGCTTGGACCTCTTGTTACGGATGTGGCACCGGGATACGATCACATCACCAGTGCCATTGGTGGTGCTATTGCTGCGACGTATGGAGCATCTTTCCTCTGCTACGTGACACCGGCAGAACATCTGCGCCTGCCAACGCTGGAGGATGTAAAAGAGGGAATTATCGCTTCGAGAATTGCCGCCCATGCAGCAGATGTGGCCAAGGGACTGCCGGGGGCCAAAGACTGGGATTATGAAATGAGCGAGGCACGACGTAACCTTGACTGGGAGAAACAGTTCGAACTGGCAATCGATCCGGAAAAGGCCAGACGCTATCGTGCTGAGAGCAAGCCGGAGAAAGAAGACAC
>JALENH010000253.1 GCA_022767895.1 Eubacterium sp. | reverse complement strand
ATCCCACTTTCATACGCTGTCCGATTGTCATCCGACTGTCTACTTTCTGGGACAGCGAAAAAGACATAAGCATATAGCGAATATTAATTACAAATGTAGTTACCGCCAATTCAATATATCCACCCTGTGCAATCATCAGTGTTGCACCGGCAAACTGTCCCGCGGAAGTCACATTGGTAAGGGACATTATAACAGCAATCCATACCGGGATTCCGCCATTTACCGCCTTGACACCAAACGTAAATGACACAGAAAGATAGCCGATTGCAATGGGAATCCCCTTTCGTATTCCATGCAAAAAATCATTCATCATTCTTTTGGAAAGTGACCGTAATTTCGGTACCTTCTCCCTCCTCGCTAGTTACTTCTATGGCAGCATCATGTACCACCACAATGTGCTTCACAATGGCAAGTCCCAGTCCTGTCCCTCCGGTTTCCCGGGAACGTCCCTTGTCCACCCTGTAGAACCGTTCAAAAATCCGCTCCTGATCCTCCCGACTGATTCCAATTCCAGTATCCTTCACAGAAAGTCGAACACTATCTTCGTTTTCATAAAGTTCAACTGTTACATTACCATTTTCTTTATTATATCGAATTCCATTGTCTATCAGGTTAAAAACCAGTTCTTCTAACATCTTCGGTGTTCCTGACACAATACACTCCGTCGGCAGATTCTGCGCAAGAAGTGTAACATTCCTCTTTTTGGCCGTAAGTTCCAACAATGTGATACAGTTACGGACAGTGTCTGACAGATTCACCCTTTCGAATTCACCGGAGAAATCTTTCGTATCCAACTCAGATAACTGGAGAATATCATTAATCAATGTCAGAAGTCGGTTTGCATTTTTCTGAATTTCCCCGGCAAATCGAACGGCATCCTCTCCCTTTGCCATTCCACCCTCAATCAATTCAGAATAGCCGGATATGGAGGTAAGTGGAGTTTTTAATTCATGGGATACATTGGCAGTAAACTCCTGACGAAGTTTACTGCTTTTAACAAGATCCTGATGCTGTTTTTGAATGGTGGTCAAAAACGGCACCAGTTCCCGGTAACCGGTAGCAGCTTCTTCACTCTCCATATTTTTTGCCAGTGTTTCAATCGGTTTCACAATACTTTTTGCCAGCATATGTGAGAAAAACATACTCAAAACAAATAAGATAATAGCAATACCGCCAATGAAAGGTGAAACCCGGATTAGGAAGCTAAAGAAACTCTGACTTTCCTTGGCCAGACGAAGTATATTGCCGTTATGAAGTTTCACTGCGTAATAATAAGATGCCTTGGACAATGTGCTGGAGGTACGGATTGACTTTCCTTCCCCTGTCTCCATTGCCTCCTGCACCTCGGGACGTTCCTTATGATTTTCCAGTTTGTCGGCATCCACATCAGAATCCGATATCACGGACCCATCTGCCCCAATCAGTGTCACACGTATGTTATCCATCTCTTTAGATTCCAGAAGCCAGTCCATGGATTCTCTATTACCTGCATCCTGCCCCAGTACCGTGGCACATGTATGTAAATTTTCCATCACTTCATCCTGAAACAAATTATAAAAAACTATAGTTGTCATTAATAATACTGTCACCATGGACACCATGGCAATAACAAGGAAGTTTATCTGAAGTCTCTTTTTCATATAGTATTGTTCTCCCTTCACATTTCGTAACGATAACCTACGTTTCGAGTCGTCTTAATATGTTTTCCTGCCTCTCCCAGTTTTTTACGCAATGAACGGATATGCATGTCAAGTGTGCGGGACTCCCCACCAAAATCAACGCCCCAGATTTCTTCCATCAAAACATCTCTTGTCATAACTTGATCCGGATGACTCATCAGTGTCTGCAACAGTTCAAATTCCTTATATGTTAACAGGCATTCTTTGCCCTGCACTCTTACCTCTCTTTTGACAGAATCAAGTTGTACATCCTTGACATTTCCGATGACACCCTCCTGTATTGTGTCCTTTGCGAAACGCCGGAGCAGGGCATTGGTACGAGACACAAATTCCATCACACCAAATGGTTTCGTAAGATAATCATCTGCTCCACTGTCCAATCCTCTCACCACATCCAACTCTGCAGACCTGGCTGATACCATCAAAATGGGAATATGTCCCCATGCCTGATTCTGTCTGATATCCTTTACAGCGTGAAAACCATCTGCATCAGGCAGCATCACATCCAACACAATGAGATCCGGCACGGTTTCTTTCATCGCCTTAACAAAACCGGACATAGTAACAAAATGCTCTGTTTGATGGCCGGCATTCTTCAATGCAAAGCTTTCTATTTCACCAATACTGTCATCATCTTCTACTATGTAAATCCGCGCCATGACTTTGTCCCCTCTTTTCCAAAAAATCAGTATAATATATTATATCAGCTCCATCTGAATTTGCAAGGAAACCGAATCTGCCTTTACCGTAGCCATTGCTCCGCTAATAAGCGGCATCATTGGTGCTACATGACCAATATCCAAATCCATTAGTATCGGTACGCCAAATTCTCCCAGCACGCCAGTCACAGCTGTATACTGATCCAGTCCGGGAACGGACTCCCCCCATATCCCAGGGCGACCAATGAGAAATCCTTTGACATGGTTAAACCATCCAGCCTCTTTCAGATTCCATAAAGCACGTCGAATTTCAAAAACGTTCAACTCGCAAGCTTCCAAAAACCAGATAATCCCATCCTCTGCGTATTGTTCCACAAAGTCAGCCACATGATCAAATCTTGTTCCCACAAGATGTGCCAGACAGTCAAGGCAGCCTCCCAACAGCCTTCCTTTTACAAAGGTCTCCTCACTCTCTGGATATTGAATCATCTTAAATTTTTCTGTCACGCAATAAGGTTCCAAAGGATGTTCTTCATCCTTGCGGGATTCTTTTTCCCAAAACGAATAATTGCTCATGTGCAATTTTTTCCCCTGAAGCAGGTTGAATGCATCCTGGATAGAAGGATGCCATGGTTCCATACCAAAAGCACCTGCATTAGGTCCATAAATAGAAGCCGTGTCGGTCATTGTTGTCAGCAAAAAAGTCAAATTGGTATTATCTGAATACCCCATAAACCACTTGGGCGGCATACTGGCAATCTCACAAAAATCTATATGGTCTAAAATTTCACACATTAATTCACCACCGCCACATGACAAAACTGCCTGGTTCGAAGGACTTCGGTACATCTGTACAAATTCTGCCGCACATTTTTCCGGTGTATTGCTGATACCAATTCCATCACTGGCATAACAGTTAGGTCCCAGTTCCGTCTGATACCCATTTTTCTTCCAAATCTCCAGACTGTGATTAAAAGCAGAGCGGTACGGTTCAAAAGAACACCCAAAGGAGGGTGCCGCAAACCCAATGGTATCTCCCTCTTTAATAAATGATGGATATCTCATTGTAAGTTCATCCTTTCTATTTATGATATGGCTCGTGATTTAAAATCCGATTTGCCCGGTAAATCTGTTCCAATAAAATAACACGCATCAATTGATGAGGAAACGTAAAATGAGAGAAAGAAAGCCTCTCATCGGCCCGTTCAAGCACCGAAGAATGAAGTCCAAGAGAACCACCTATAACAAAGACAACATGGCTCTTTCCCTGAAGCATACAGTCACTAATATGTTTGGCAAATGACTCTGAATCATATTCCTTTCCGCGAATATCTAAAGCCACAACATACATCGAATCCTTCAGTTTGGCAAGAATCCTGTCCCCTTCTTTTTTCCGTATTTGCTCTTCTTCCAATAAAGAAGCACGGTCTGGAGTCTTCTCATCTGCCACTTCGATAATACTTGTTTTTGCATATCGCGATAGCCTTTTCCGGTATTCAGCAATGGCTTCGGAATAGAATCTTTCTTTTATTTTCCCAACACATAAAATTGTATACTGCATATCTCTCCATCCTTTGCGTGTTCTTGTATCAGTATAACACACGCTCTGTGCGGTCAGCAATAAAAACAATCTTTTTGTAATTGACATATTTTTGACACAAACTGTCTGTATATTAAACATCGGAAAGTTTATAACTTTCTACTCCCACCCTATTATACGCTTTGACACCTTCGGGTGTCAGAAAAAACACCTCCTCCCAGAGGTGTTTTTTCTTTCCCAATATTGAGTGAGTATATAGAGAGAGGCACAGTATTCAGCCGTGCTTTTTCTTATGTAGTAAGTGCCAGACTGACACATAGTGCCATATCAATCTTTTCGATTGCTTCTGTATCCAGATGGCAAACCTTCTCTCTCAGTCTTGACTTATCAATAGTTCGAACCTGTTCCAAAAGAATCACGGAATCTTTTACAATTCCATATTTGCTGGCATCCAGCGCTACATGGGTTGGTAATTTTGCCTTATGCATCTGACTAGTGATTGCTGCGCAGATAACCGTTGGGCTATACCGGTTCCCCATATCGTTCTGAATAATAAGGACCGGCCGCACTCCTCCTTGTTCGGAACCCACGACCGGTCGTAAATCTGCATAATAAATATCGCCTCGTTTTACAATCATGGTTTCACACTCCCTCATTTGCTACTCCTATTATTCCCAATATACGAGACGATATACAAAAAGTGCTGTGAATCGTATTTAGTTGCCTATATATTTTCTTGGGACACGATTTGATATGCTGCACACAAACTCATAGTTAAAAGAATGGGACATTTCAGCAATCTCTTCCACAGGGATACATTTATCCCCGTCTTTTCCAAAAATGGTAACGGTATCCCCCATTTTTACATTAGATATATCCGTCACATCAATCATAAACTGATCCATACAGACACGCCCCAGAATCCGGGCATATTGCCCATGTACCAGAACTCTTCCTTTACCAGACAAATCCCGCTTCATACCATCCGCATACCCTACCGGTACCGTAGCCACAATCATTGGTTTCTCTGCGGTAAAAGTCCCCCCATAACTGACGCTGGTTCCTGGCTCTATAGGTTTTACATAAGAGATTTTCGATTTCCAGGACATCGCCGGCTGCAATTTCAAGATTTCCTTCGGCACATCCTCGGATGGATAGAGTCCATAGGTCGTAATTCCGGAACGAACCATATCCAGATTGGCCTCCGGGAATGAAATAATCGATGCACTATTGGAAACATGACGAACCGGAATCCGGATTCCTTTTTTCTCCAACTCCTGAACAAATTGCATATACCGTGCAAAAGGTTCTTTTGCAGCTTCAATTGTTTTTTCGTCTGCCCTTGCAAAATGAGTAAAAATCCCCTCAATAAAAACCCCCGGCAACTGAGAAATTTTCTCCACAATACCCACAGATTCCTCTGTTGGCGCAAACCCAATCCGTCCCATACCGGTGTCAATCTTAATATGTATAGGGGTTTGTTTGCCATGAGAAACTGCCACATCGCTGAGTTTTTTCGCCATATCATAGGTATATATTGTTTGTGAAATACAATGTTTTACCAGTTCTTCATACCATTCTTCTCCCGTATATCCAAGAATCAGAATCATTTTGTCGATACCGGCATCCCGGAGTTCCAGTGCTTCTTCTATCATGGCAACACCATAGGCATCCACCTGTGAAATCAGTGCCTTTGACACTGGCACA
>JALENH010000252.1 GCA_022767895.1 Eubacterium sp. | reverse complement strand
CTCCACTGCTGTCTGATAAGTTTCTCCGGCAGCTTTACTGATGGTGCTGCAGGAGAAAACTGCCATGCCACACAAAACTGCTGTTGTAATTCCGTGAATCACTGCTCTTAAGTCTCTCATAAATTTAAACTCCTCTTCTTCCTGTTATGACTTTTTTATTTCGGAACCTCGGTCTTTTCTGCCGCCTGCAGTTCCTCTTTCTTTACCACATCGGACCACTTACGATTGTCCGTGGCTTTTCCTTTTGCCCGAATCAATTCCATCGCTTTTTTTCCGGTCTGTACCGACAGTTTTTCCGCCTTTTCCAAATCTTCTAAGCGGTAGCCTTCTTTCTCCATCTGGTACTTTATATTTTCATCGATTGTAAAAAACTGTTTTTCCAGCTGTTTGTTTGTCTTTTCCCAGTCTTTTGTCTTTTGATATATCCGCGATACATTTTCCGCAGACTCTTCATAAAGTTCTGCATAAATGTCCGCAGCCTTTTTATCCGATTCACTCAAAGTTTTATAAATACTTTTCTCTTCTGTTTTCGTTTGCTGTTCTTTATGGATATTTTTTTGTACCATCCAAAGGCAAATACAGCCAAGAATGCACATCATAATGCTGACAACAACTATCCATCGTTCTTTTGTCATGAACTCTCCTTCTTTCTAAGCCTGTTTTCTTTCGGTTAAAGTAATTTCAACGGTTGTCTTTCCATCCATTTTGGCTTCTACCGGAACCGATTGATAGGCTTCACAAGAGTTCCCTCGTTCCATGCTTCCTGTCAACTTTAGAACCATAATGCCTTTTTTCGGTTGATATTTTAAGAGTTTTACCCCATCAACTCCCTCTTTCAAATCCGCTTCCTCCTCAAAAGAAGATGCGGATTGAAAGTTCAGTTTATCAGGATCCATTGACAATGTTACAATCTGACTCTGATTTTTTGCCAAATTCCCGGCAGTTACCTGTAGTTCGTAAATTTCTCCCTGATTAATTGTCATCTGCTTTTTTATCGTTTGACCTTTGATTGTATACTGCTCTACCACATCCAACACACCAAAGCCCGTCATTTCGCCACCCATGCTGTAAAGTTCATTTTCACAGGCAGAAAGCAACGATTCCTTCTTTGTTAAATTCATTGCTGAAATTTCGCTCCACTCATCGGAATAAGCATCATATACAAAAACATTCTTTGTTTCCGTTTCCTTTACCATATAAATTTTTCCACTGATGACCACCGGTGTAGCAAAGTGATCTGAAGTTGTATAAGGGCACACGATTCCGGCTTCTTCAAAAGCATTATCTTCCGGAAGATACTCGACCCAATATATGCCTTCCCCTTCTTCCTTCAACACAAATATACGGTTATCCACACAAACTGCACCAAGAATCGTACTGGTTCCCGGCATAACGGTCGATTCCCAGCTATCTGTATTTAAGTCATAAACGTCCACCCGGTCTGTGGCTCCTGCCTTTGAAAATGCATATACCTTACCATCACAAACAGCAGTTGCCAGATTGGTTCTTGCTTCTTTCATATCTGCTTTTACTGTCCATTTTTTTGATTCCGTATGATATACATAAACGTGTTTGAGCGCTGCCGCCTTCGCACCTGTACCGGTTTGACCACCAATAACATATATTTCATTCTTATACGAAATCAGGGATGCTTTGCAGATACCAGAGACATTTCCCGGATATTCTGGCAGTTCTTCCCATACCTTTTTCTTCGTGTCATATGCTGCGAAAGATTTGCAGGCACCTTGCTCATTTTCACCACCCAATACATAAATTTTATCATTTAGTGTTACCGAAGATGCGTCCTTCCGTGCTCTCGCCATTGGCGTCTGATAGACCCATTCGGACTGACTGTCTGCACGGTAAATCATTTGGGAACTTTCGCCTGTTAAGGCTTCACTTTCTCTGGCTGAAACAGTAAAGCCAAGTATCTTTCCACTCGTTGCATTCGTATATACATACTCATAACTCGTACCGGTTACTACCGTTTCGCTGATTTTCTTTCCACCGTCATACACACATACCAGATATTCCTTCGCATTCTCTATCGGATTCCATGTAAGTGTATAGTTATCCTGTCCCTTCATTCCGTTTACTTCCGGAATGGCAAAACGTTTTTTCAAATGCAGCGTATAACTGCCGGTTGCTTTGTCTTTCGCACTAACCTTTATATAACGTCTTTTGTTGTAACTGCCCACAAAAGAAAAGTTTTTGTTCGTTCCGGTATCATCTGCATAATCAACCCGCTCTTTGCTCTCGTCATACATGGTTGCCTGCGTATCCATGGCAGAATCGGTATATACCTCATACGCAATGCCCGGTTTCGTATCAAAGTAGTAATAGTTTTCCTGACCTTCTGTGATAATATCTCTGGTAATTGGCTCATTTTCTTTTAACTGAACAGCTCCATCAAATCCTACCACTTCATAATTCACGGTAAAATACGGATTTCTGTCTAATTCCGCCTGATATGTGCGGTTGGCATTGTTAGACACCAGTGCCACACCGTAGTTTGACTCTCCTTTTTGCCATGCTTTCACAAGATCCGTCACGTCACAAGCATAACTGCCCTTTTTCTGGATGCTAACCTTAGCCCCGGACACTTCTTCGTATGCCGGACGATTATTATAAGTAAGCTTTTTACTTGACCAGTTTTCTTTTACCTTGTACACATCAATATCATACGTTTTGCCCGCACCCATTTTTAATGTCTTTTTATTTAGAATATGTAACGATGCGCTTCGTATCTGCACATTTGAATTACTAAATTCTGCCAAATTTGCCATCTTAGTAAATCCAATACATTTATTTGCCTGCAAAAGCAGTGATTTGTCATAGGTAAATGTTCCGTTTGGTGCTCCGCTGTAAGCTGCTCCCACTTTTACATTTCTGCTGTGTTTATCCGTCAGATAACTCGTCCGCATCTCCATCGGAAATTTTCTCTTTTTACTATTCCACCATTTCTTCGACGGTGTCACGGTAATTGTCTTTTTCTTCTTGTTATATTTCACTTTTACTTTAGAAGTAGAAACTCCATTGGCATCGGTCACAATTGTATGCAGACGCTGGTATTTTTTCTTTCCCTTTTTCGTTTTGAAAGATACCTGATTCCCTTTTCCCTTGATTTTCATTTTTCCTGCCTTGATTTTGAACGTCCACTTCTTTGCCTTCTGCTTTTTTGATACGGTAATGACTTCCTGTACACGTTCTGGGAAAATGTTATAGGTGATGCTTGTGTTTTTTAACACTTTTGGATAAGAAACCACATTTTGATTTAATACATCAGTTTGTTTGGTTTTCTTTGGATTGCTGATTTTACCATTCACCGCTTTCATCTTTTTCTCATTCAGTGAAAAGGATAAGGAAGCAGAGCCTCGTTTTAAGGAAATCATTGACTTTTTATTCGCCTTTTTGGACACTTTAATTGATAAATCTGTAGATTTTGTTTTATATTGTTTCTTTCCTGATTTCACAAGTGTCGTATTAATTTCTTTCCAGACACCTTTCTTTTTATAGTGAACCGGCATCGAATATGCAACTGCCGTAAAACTTCCATCGGATAATGCAAACTGTTTCACAAAGGAATTTCTCTTTTCTGTCAATTCCTTTGTAATATCTGCCTTTACAGATATGGCATCTGCTTTTATTTCATTTTGGGTTATATTGATTTCAGATATGGACGCAAATAACATAGCTCCCATCAATACTCCACTAATGACAGTTCTTTTTCCTTTTATTTTTTTCACTTTCTTTTCCTCCATCTCTATTTTCTTTTTTCCTATCATTTATCAAAAATGCAAATAACAAAGAAGCGCTTTGTACATAGACAGCAAAACATAAAACTCCTGCCAATTGGTAAATCTTAAAATAAACAAACAGTACAAATAGCACGAGTATTACAAATAAGATTCCCTGGATTATTTCTTTATAATGGATTACTTCATCATCAGACAATTTCTTTGCTTCACTATCCACGGGTGCCAGAAACAATATAATTAAATAGGATATTCCCAAAAATGTTGCCCACAAACTTGTGCCATATTGAAATAATTGACCTTTTCCAATGAATGTTGAAAATAACAAAACGATTGTGGATGTCACGGTACATAACCATGACTTTTTAGCATGCCATCCTCCACAGAATCCCCGTAATGGTATAAATATCAGATTAAAAATTATTACAATACCAATCTCCCCCATAGCAAAACCAATGAAAAGTGATATCATAATATTTATTGTTACTTCTATCAACAAAGTATAGCCATAACGATAAATTGGTATTGTTTCATCTTTTAGTGAACCACTCTTGATTTGAGCATCCAAAAGTTTATCTACAATTTTTTCAATCATTGTAATGTTTTCTCAATGCATTTGCCTCTTTTGGAAACTCCGGCTGGTGAAAATACCAAGCACATGCTGCATTCGCTGTTGCCGTTACTAAAACCAGCGCTAAACAGTTCAAAATACCAAATTTACTTTTACCAATTCTTTTTTTCATAACTATCATTCTCCTTTTT
>JALENH010000242.1 GCA_022767895.1 Eubacterium sp. | reverse complement strand
GGAGGATACAAAATATGGAACAGTACAAAGAAGAGTTTATTGAATTTATGGTAGAGGCCAATGTGTTGAAATTTGGCGAGTTTACGTTGAAAAGCGGACGCAAATCTCCCTTTTTTATGAATGCAGGAGCTTATGTTACCGGCTCCCAGTTGAAACGGCTTGGTGAGTATTATGCCAAAGCCATTCATGACAATTACGGGGATGACTTCGATGTCCTTTTTGGACCGGCGTACAAGGGAATTCCACTGAGTGTGGCGACAACCATTGCCTTTTATGAATTGTATGGCAAGGAAATCCGTTATTGCTCAAATCGTAAGGAAATCAAAGATCATGGTGATACAGGCATTTTGCTGGGAAGTAAAATCAAGGACAAGGAACGAGTAGTCATCATCGAGGATGTGACAACCTCCGGGAAATCCATTGAAGAAACTTTCCCTATTATTCAGGCGCAGGGAGATGTGGAAATTGTCGGTCTGATGGTTTCCCTCAACCGCATGGAGCAGGGAAAGAGCAAAGACAAGAGTGCTTTGGATGAGATCCGGGAGGTCTATGGATTTCCGACTGCTGCCATCGTGACCATGGAGGAAGTGGTGGAGAGACTTTATAATAAAGAATGCCAGGGGAAGATTGTCATTGATGATGCGATGAAAAAATCGATTGAAGAATATTATAAGCAGTACGGAGTACAATGAGAGAAAATGTGACAAATAAATAAAAAAGTCGTGATACGCCAGAAATCAGCCGGTTTCTGGCGTATTACGCTGAAAAAACGTGGTTTTTCACAAAAATTCTGTCCTCTTTTTGTGACATATTGATAATTTACAAATGTCAGAATGGGTGTTAAGATAGGAACCACTCCACCCCAAAAAGTGAAAAGGAGGAAAGAAGATGAAAGTTGCTTTTTGGAGCAATGGACGGGGTCGATCATGTGTGACAAGCAATCTTGCTTGTGTTAGCGTACTATCTGCATTGAATTGTCCGAAGGAGAGGACAATTGTCTTTGAAAATCACAAAAATATTGTGAATCTTGGAAGTACTTTATTTCATCAAACATCTGATGATGGGATAAGGGAACCCGCAACTTATCAGACCGGAAGCGGTTTAGGAAAAGTTCTTCGCCTGATTGAACAGGGGGAGGAGATTTCAGAAGAGAATCTTTATTGTTTTACCGAGGACTATCTTGGAAAACGTCTGTTTTATCTACCCTCGGAGCCGGTAAAAAGCTCTGATTATCTGGAGTATTATCTGGAAAGGGATGCCATCCGCACCATGGATTTTTTAGAGAAATATAGTGATACGGTGATGGTGGATACATCGTCTGCGCCATTGGCCAGCTCTCGAAAAATTTTGCAGAAGGCGGATTTGGTGGTCGTCAATTTGAGCCAGAATCTGCAGGTGTTATCCCATTTTTTTCGCAACTATTCTTCCATACAGGAAAAAGCGTTTTATCTCATCGGAGATTATGACAACCGCTCGGAATTGACACGGGGAGAAATCATGAGAAGATTTCGTATTCCCGGTAGCCGCATCGGGACGATTCCTCATGATTCAGGATTTTCGGATGCCGTTTCGGATGGGAAGCTAATCCCGTTTTTGATGCGTCATTATTCCTGCTGTTATGGTGATGAACGTTTTCCGTTTATGGCAGCGGCCAAAGAAGCGGTAGATTTGTTTCATGCCCAGCTAAAGATGCGTGAGGAGAGGATTGTTCATGGATAAGAGAATTTCTGTTGTAGTGCCATTGGCAATTTTTCTTGTCTTTATTTTATGGCCGGTTAGAAAGGCAGAGGCTCAAATAAAAGTATCTACTTTTAGGGAACTCCGGTCGGCCTTTGGTGGCCAGGGAGAAGAGATGATAGAACTTTTGAATGATGTGGCCATAGAGGGTCCCATTGTCATTCGGGGGAATAAAAAAATCGATGGACGTGGCCATATTCTGGAGAGAAGTAAAGAAAAGGGAAGGGTTTATGGCGGATGCCTGTTTTTGGTGCAGGGAGGAAACTGCCAGTGGGAAAATGTAACGGTAAGTGGTGGTGGAAGAAATAGAAATATAGTAGGTAAAGTATTTGGGCGTCTTGTTGAGGTGAGACAGGGGAGT
>JALENH010000235.1 GCA_022767895.1 Eubacterium sp. | reverse complement strand
CCACGGCGGCGGCGCTTTCTCCGGAAAGGACCCGACAAAAGTTGACCGCTCGGCTGCATACGCAGCCCGCTACGTTGCCAAAAATATCGTAGCTGCCGGTCTGTGTGACCGCGCAGAAATCCAGTTGTCCTACGCAATCGGCGTTGCTTCACCAACTTCCGTACGCATTGACACATTTGGCACTGGCAAATTACCGGAAAGCAAATTAGTCGACATCATTGCCGAGAACTTCGATTTGCGTCCGGCCGGCATCATCCAGATGCTCGACCTCAGAAAACCAATCTATTCCCAGACTGCTGCCTATGGCCACTTCGGCCGCAGCGACTTAGACCTTCCTTGGGAGAGATTAGATAAAGTCGATGTTTTGAAAAAATATCTGTAATTACCAGATAAAATAAAAATCTCCGGCTTATGCTGCATAAGCCGGATTTTGCTCTCATAGTTAAATGGATATAACAGCCCCCTCCTAAGGAATCGGACATCGATTCCGAAAAGGGGCATTTGCTCCCATAGTTAAATGGATATAACCCGCCCCTCCTAAGGGTGAATTGTAGGTTCGATTCCTACTGGGAGTACTCGCGAAGATATTGAGTCATGCAAAAAAGAGAACTCTAACACCGCTCAAGTTTACTTGAATGCGGTGTTATGAGGTCTCTTTTTTATAGGACGAAAGTCCGCGGGACAAGTGCGAGGTACGAGCACTTGTACTGCATGACTTAATATCGAAAAATGAAGCAATGCAAAAGAGGGAATACTATAGACACGCAAGCTTGCTTGCAAGTGGCTATATGGGCTCTCTTTCCTATAGGACGAAAGTCCGCGGGACAAGGGCGAACTGCGTGAGCACTTGTACTGCATGACTCAAAGCCGAGCGAAAACCGTTGGTTTTGACAATCGAATATTTACTAGGAAACAGTAAATATTCAGAAACATCCGTCATCTGTCACCCAAAATCATAAAACCCCCAAAATATTCTTCTTTATTCTTTCACACAATAATGGTATACTGTAGAAAAGGAAGTGATTAGTTGAAAATATACTTAGATAACTGCTGTTATAACCGTCTATTTGACGACCGCAGTTATTCACAAATTTATTATGACCGAAATTCTATACTGCTTATCTTAGAACTTGCAGAGAAATCAGCAATAAGCATCATAGGTAGTCAGATGCTTGTCAGAGAATTAAATGATATATCTGATTCTTTCAGGTTAGAAGCACTACAAATCATCTATCAAAGCCTATGTTCACAAGAAGTGCACATTGACGAAAAAATTTTAGATCGTGCAGAACAAATTCGGCACGCATCGAATATAAAATATAAGGACAGCATACATTTGGCTTGTGCCGAATCAGCTCATGCTGATGTTTTGCTTACAACAGACAAGAAATTCCTAAATAATTGCCGGCGTATTGAAACTTTTACTGAAGTAATGAATCCAAATGAATGGTTAATGGAGGTGTTATATTAATGATTGCAACCAGACTTGATACAACGACAAATATAGAAATACAAAAAAATGGTCTCCACGCATTAAAAGAATCGCTTGGGGTTACTGGCATGCTCCGCTTTCTTGAACAATTTGATCATGGTGGAAGTGGCGACTATACTGCCGAAAAATATGAGAACGAAGAACCCGAACCGACTGACGAAGAAATCCGTCATATGTTTGGTTTCTAACACATTTCTAATGAAAACTGTCAGAAAGAGCTATTTGACTCAAAAAAAGCAGAATTTAAAGAGACAAAGTCGCTCCATTTCCCCGAAAAATCGGGAAATGAAGCAATGCAAAGTGAAAGAGATAGGAAAAGTTGAGTTTACTCAAAACTTTTTCTATCTCTTTTGCTTTATAGTGCGAAGCACGCGGGCTTGCGGGTGTGGTTTTTTTACCCGCAAGACCGGGCATTGCGAGCCATGCAGATACAATGATATTTGTATCTATAACTACCTGCATAACTTACTCTCCTTCTATAATTGAATTAATCTCGTCCATTGTCATTGGATTTTTTTCAACATACTTTTGTCTCATTCGCGCTAATCGTTTTTGGTCTTCATTTGCATTTTCAGGCGACCTTGCAAAACTTTTGACAAGACTAAGAACCAACACTTGTTCATCTGGTTTTAATGCCTGAATATCGTTAATATCTCTTGCTGTAAAGTATAAATGATTTCGCAGGTAATAACAAGAATATTTCAAAAAACAAACTCTCTCCAAAATGCTATTGTAATCATTTCATAATTTTAGTATAATTTAATCAAAATATTGCTATATGATTTTAAGGAGTTGATTACATGCAAACTATAATTAAGGCTTCTGCAGCCATACGACAAAATTACAATGAAATATCAAATTTATGTAAAGATACCGGTGAACCTGTTTTTCTTACGAAAAACGGTGAAGGAGATTTGGTTGTTATGGATATCAACACATATGACCAAAGAGAAAAACAATTAGAACTTAGAGAGAAACTTTTAGAAATTGAAATGAGACGTATGAAAGGCGAAACAGGTAGTCCAGCTCACGATGTAACTAAAAAATTACTTTCATTAATAGAGGAGTGATTTTATGTATAATGTAATAGTTTCCTCGGAAGCTGAGGACATATTGACACAATACACTATCGCCTGTAATACGGATAATG